>CAYFTJ010000007.1:4319-48212 GCA_964346155.1 uncultured Oscillospiraceae bacterium | reverse complement strand
TTTTGTTGGTCTTTTCGCTTGCTGTGATTGCCTGCAGCCTGCTTATCAGAAAACAGAAATTCGAATAAGGTAAAGGGACAAAAAGAACGCTCATGCAATTTGACCTCGCATGAGCGTTTATTAATTATTTTTTCAGTCTTCTAATTTTTCGCCGGTCATTCTCTCCCAAGCGGAGCGGATAGCTTTTTGGTTGGACACGCCGTAGTTGGGGTCGTTTTTCTGGGCTTCGGCCATGTCCCTTAGAAAGTGGACGCACAGGTGGCCGCCAAAGCCATTGTTATTAATGGCGCCCGTCAGATGGGGACGGTTATGCATGGCAGCAAGTGTCCACACGCCCGAAGGAAGCTTCACATACACGATGTTAATGTTCCAAGACGGCGCGCCAAAGGCGGAGTTCATAATCTTGGTATCGTCATAGGTGAGGGGCTCGGAGTCGGCATGCCTGCCCAAGGAATAAAATCTGATGGTAAAGGATTTGCCCGATCCTGGGTGGTAAACTGTTGCCCGCTGTCCTGATGAAATGGAGGGCTTGACGTCCTTGTACCAATGCAAAAGTTGCACATTGGAAGGCGATACGCCCGTACCTGCCGGAGTGCCCGACATGGGACCGGAGGCATCCTTGGCACCCGTACCATAGAGCGCCCGTTGGGTGGCGCTATCTGCAATACCGCTGACGACAAGGCCATTAATGTCCTGGAAAGCGACCACAGCCTGGTGGGTAGCAATATCATAGGTGCCGTTTACCGATAGAGAAAAACCAAGCTCTTTTAACCTTGTTTGCAGCTGGGACACGCCCGTACCTTTGTTGTCAATGCGCAGGGTCTGGAAACTTGTCGGCACTTGTCCATACTTGACTGCCGAAGGCTGGTCAAGCACAGCATAGGTGTTGTTCCCCACAATGCCATCGACCGTTAAGCCGTTCAAGCTTTGGAAAGAGCGGACAGCCTGCTTGGTCTGCTCGTCATAGACACTGGTTTCCTGAACAGGATACAATAGCTCTTTCAGCCGCTGCTGAAGGGAATAAACATCTTCCCCCACTTCGCCGCCCCTTAAGGTACGCCTTTGCGTTTTTTCTTCCTCAAGCACGGACGGATCATCGGACGCAGGTGTCGGGGTCGGAAGAGGAATCGTTGTTTGGATGGGCGCTATGGTCTGCTCGGGTGCGGGTGTTGGGGTAGGTTTATCTTCGCTAAACTGTAAAAACTTGCTCATGACATATCCGGTTGAGCCATTATAGGCAACCAGACACCAATCATTTTCTTTGGAAAGCAAAGACACCATTGCCAGATTAGGGATAGTGCGCATAAAGGTACTTGCCCTTTGTACTTTTTGGCTGCGCATATTCAGGGTACCACCGTTAGGCGTAACCACTTTGGCAACACCCAAAGAAGCTTGACCCGTCGGATTGTTTGGGGTAGGCGTCTGATTTTCAACGGGTGATTGGGGCATTAAAGGATCTTGTGTCTCGTTAGGCGTTTGGACACTCTCTTGCGCCTGATAAAGTCGTGTTAGCGTTTTTGGCCCGGCCACACCGTCAACCGATAAGCCGTTTTTAGACTGATAGGCCATCACCGCCGCTTTGGTGCGGGCGCCAAAGACACCGTCCGCCCTGCCGCAGGCAAAGCCCAATTCGTTGAGCCTTTGCTGCAAGGCACGTACCGCCTGGGCATTATCGCCAAGACGCAGGGTACGGGTAACAGGAGGAACTACGTTAGAAGCTGATGTGCCTGGAGCAGGAAGGGTCGCTATCGATCCGGAACCACTTTGAGCCCCTCGATACAATCGTGTTAAGGTTTGGTTACCGGCAAGACCATCCACATACAAGCCTTCCTTCCTCTGGAAACTTTCAACCGTCCTTTGGGTTAAGGGGCCGTACTTGCCATCGGGGTTAATAGAATAGCCAAGGCTTTTTAATTGCTGCTGCATTTGCAGCACATCTTGCCCCGACATGCCGGGGCGCAGGGTAGAATATGCCGCCAAAGCGGATGAAGCCGTAAGGCTTAATATAAGCAAAATGGTTAGCGCTTTCTTTTTCATCTCAAGAACACTCCTTTCAAGAGGAGCATAACACATTAAAACCATTTTGTAAACACTTTTGAAACAATTGTAATAATTTTGTAATATTGACACCGTTCCCCTCCTCCCGTATAATGAACCAAAGACTTGAAGGAGATGAAGCATGAATAAACGCCGTATTGTTTGCTGGCTGGCTGCCTTTTTACTTCTATATATACCCGCTCTATCCGAAACACTGGAAATTACCACCAAGACGCTGGAAAAGGGCATGCAGGGAATCTACTACGAACAGAACCTCAGCTGCAACAGTCCAGAGGCAGAATTTGCCTTGCTATATCATAACGACGGCACAAGCGGTCTGCCCGAAGGTTTCAAGCTGTCCAAGTCCGGCTACCTAAGGGGTATTGCAAAGTTCCCCGGCACCTATGTGTTTAAAGTGGCCGCCAATCTTGGCAACGAGGAAGCCATTGCCACCCTTACCTTGACCATTAGCCCCTTTGACCAAAGCGCCCTTACCCTGGGCGGTACGGACAGCAAAATCATCGGCCAGGGTCTTGATTCCATCGTGAGCATCGCCAACGCCATGCAAGGCGGACGGGCCGCCATGGCCGGTGAACGCGCCTTTGTTGCAGGCAGAAAGGGCTATCTATACCAAAGTGCCGCTCCTTTTGAAAAAACCACCCTTCGCTACAAAACACAGGCTTACTGGTGCCTTGATACTTTGGGAGACAGTCTCTTTTACTACAATCGTTACCTGTACAACCGCCACGCGCTGGATGATTATTCCGATGATGAATATGTCATGCGCATTGTGGAAGATCCACTTGGCGAAAAGCCCCGCTTCGCAAGAACCACTTTCAACTTTGACGATGTTTCCTGCCTCACGGTTAACGAACAGCTTTTGTTCTATATCTATAACGAAAGCATGATGCTCCTGCCCCATGAAAGCAATCGTCCGCGGGCTTTGCGCCTGTATCATGATGGCGATATGCTTGTTCCTAAGCTGGCCATTCCCTACAAGGGCAATGCCTTCGTGCTGGACAAGACCGGAATTATTTACCACGGCTATTTGGACGGGCAAATCGCCTATCCCCTGACCGATAGAAAGGCCACCGCCTTTACCCTGTGCATGGTAAATGGCGCGGAGCAGCTTGCCTACCTTGATAAAGACGGACGCATTCACCTGCAAAGCCTTCATTACACTAAAAACGCCCCCGCCTTAGATAAAATCAAGGCAAAGTCACTGAACGCCGATGAAAACTTCCTTTACTATATTGCTTCCAACAACCGCCCCATGAAGCTGGACTTATCTGCCGAAAATGAAAAGCCCACCGAAATCTGCGACTTTTCCGCCGACCAGCTCTATGTGTTTGATGAACACCTCATCCTCCGCAAAAAGGGGACCTCCATCTTTTATATTATCAACAAAGAAGGCGGCGATTTAATACGCCTGAATAAGGAGTAATGTATGGCCACTAAAGCATCTGATGTCTATTTCGCTTCGTTTCGTTCTTACAACTTTGAAAACATGCTGGAAAAATTAAGGCGCCTGTTAAAGGCCGCCGGCTTTGAAGAAATCGACTTTGAAGGCAAGTACGCGGCCATCAAAATGCACTTTGGCGAGCCGGGCAACCTGTCTTTCCTGCGCCCCAACTACGCCCGCGTGATCGTTGACTATGTGAAGGAACTGGGCGGAAGGCCGTACCTTACCGACTGCAACACCCTGTACGTGGGCATGCGG
The DNA here is from genome assembly GCA_964346155.1 of uncultured Oscillospiraceae bacterium. Classification (GTDB taxonomy): domain Bacteria; phylum Bacillota; class Clostridia; order Christensenellales; family Aristaeellaceae; genus DTU024. The sequence continues at coordinate 44,455 of CAYFTJ010000007.1, read as the reverse complement.
GCAAACGCCCTTGACCACCTGGAAGCCGCCGCCTTTAACGGCTTTACCCCGCAAACAGTGGGCTGCCATGTGTTAATCGGTGACGGGCTCAAAGGCAATGACGAGCAAGTTGTTCCTGTTGACGGCGACCTTGTGCGCCACGCCAAAATCGGCCGATCCGTCATGGATGCCGACGTGTTCATTTCCCTGACGCATTTTAAAGGGCATGAGAATACAGGCTTTGGCGGTGTCATCAAAAACATTGGCATGGGCTGCGGCTCTCGTGCCGGCAAAAAAGAAATGCACTCCGACGCCAAGCCCGCCGTGGAGCGAAAAGACTGCATCGGCTGCGGTATCTGCCTTGAACACTGCGCCCACGGCGCCATTATCATTGATGATGGCAAAGCCTCCATCGACTCTTCCAAGTGCGTGGGCTGCATGCGCTGCGTGGGCGCTTGCCCGCAAAACGCCGTCCATTCCATGAACGATCGGGGCAATGAAGTGCTGGTGAAGAAGATTGCCGAATATACAAAAGCCGTGGTGCAAAACCGTCCCTGCTTCCACGTGAGCCTGATTATGGATGTATCGCCCTACTGCGACTGCCACTCGGAAAACGACGCGCCCATCATCCCCAACGTCGGGATGTTGGCCTCCTTTGACCCGGTGGCCCTTGACAAGGCCTGCGCCGACCTTGCAAACGCCGCCCCCGTAATCCCGGGTTCCCTGCTTTCAGAACACAAGTACCGCAACCGGCACGACCACTTCCACGCCCTGTTTACCGACACTTGCTGGCAGGAAGGCTTAAAACATGCCGAGTACCTGGGACTTGGCACCCAGGAATACAAGCTGATTGATATTGATCAAGAATAACCCATAACATTTTAAAAGCGCTAAGGTCTTTCCCTTAGCGCTTTTATTATCTTAACCATTATCTGCGGTATCACTTGTCTTCTTCCATCACCCCAAAGGGGTCATAAGTGATGACCGTTTGGGCTGGGGGTCCAGGGGCAGCCAGCCGCCTTTGCTTGGGTTTAAATTTGGGGGCAAGAAATAAAAACAAATGACCTGTCATGAGCAAAATAAGCGGCAGCAGCTTGGTAGCATCCCACCAGAGGGCAAAAAAATCAGGGCGCAGATAAAAGCCTCCCCCCGTCAACAGGGCGGAAAGAAGGAAAAACACCAGGGACGCGCGCTGCCTTTGCATGAGCAAAAGCGACAGCAGCCCCACCGTAAAGCAAAGCACCAGAAACACAGGCGCACGGAATATTTCCCACTTGATGTAGCTGACACCCCGCGCAAAGGGAACTTTTTCGCCAATCCACATATTCATAAACATCTGCAAAGGGCCTTTGATGCTCTCCACCCGCACATAAAATTCATACGCCGAAAGGATCAGCAGCGACAGGGCGCCCCAAAAAGCAAGCCGTTTACCCCAGGATTTCAGTTCAAACACAGTCCTTACCTCCCACCCCCATCTTATATGGGGACGGGCCCTCCCGTCAAGAATAAAAGAAAGCCCCGACAGAAAATCGGGGCTAATATTAAGAAAAATATTACATTTTCACATCGTCCAGGAGGCGCAGAGTCACTTCAAGGTTGATATAGTCGCTCTCGCCCACATCGTTGACCGATTCGGTCTTGTCGCCAGCTTCGGTGCGGAATACCTTGGTGGTCAGGATATCGCCCGCCTTGCTGGAAGTGATCACCTCCACAAGCTTGGAAGAGTCGGTGATTACCGTGTCGTTTACTTCCACCACGATATCGCCCACCTGGATGCCCGCTTCGCTTGCCGGGCTGTTTTCTTCAACAGCGACCACATAGGCGCCGTAAGGCAGGCTGCCCTCGGTCTTTTGCATCTGCTGGGGGCTTAGGGTCTTGACCGTTACGCCAAGGCGGGGCCTGGGCGTTTCCGGCTCGGCTTCCTGTTCTTTGGCCAACACTTGCTGGCTTGCGTCAAAGTTTAAGAGCACCTGTTCAAGCAGGGGCTTTGCCACGTTTACGGGAATGCACATGCCAATGTTATCGATAGAGGCTTGCTGGGTAAAGATGCTGGTGCCCGAATTGTCATACTTGCGGGCGGGAATGCCCTGCAATTGGCCCAGGGTGTTAAACATGCCGCCGCCGGAGTTTCCGGAGTTGATGGCAGCATCCACCTGAATCATCTGGTTAACAATGGTGGCCTGCCTGCCGTAGCGGTCGGATACCTTGTCCTTGACCTCACGGTTAATGGCGGATACATAGCCAACCGTTACCGTGCGCTCAAATTCTTCACCCAGAGGGTTGCCGATGACGATGGCGTATTCGCCCACCTGCAATTTGTCGCTGTCGCCAAGAGGCGCTGCGGGAAGGTCAATGGTCGGAGCGTAAAGAACGGCGATATCAAGGGCAGCATCGGATGCCACAACCTCGGCCGGGTATTCCTTGCCTTCAAAGGCTACGGTGATGCGGTTGGCATCTTCAATGACGTGCTCGTTGGTAAGAATGTGTCCGTACTTAGTGACAACCACGCCTGAACCCGTGCCCGCCAAACGCTCAACGCCTTCCTGGGCGCCGGGAATGCGGAAATATCCGTAGCCAAAACCATAGTAATCGCTTCTTGAAACCCGATAGTTATTGACCCCAACCACCGACTGCTTGGCTTGGTTGGCCACCTGAATAATGGGGCTGGTAATCTGGGTTTCGTCAGTGGAGGTATTTAAAATGGTCTCTACTTCATCCTTTGACAATGTTCCTTTGCCAGCAACACCGGGAAGCATGGTTACAGCCAGCACAACAGAAAGCACAATCAAAGTAAATTTTTTAAACTTTTTCATCTTTTTGACTCCTTTCCTTTAGTCTACATTAAAATTGTACCCCTTTACTTTGAAAAACTCATGTCCAAGTCGTGAACAAATTATGTCTTTTATCATGTTTACAAATAATTTTCAAATTAAGTGTAACGTTTTGACCTTTTCATGCGTCTAATAAGGTAGGAAAGCTTTTGTTACAAACAGTAACGGGAAGCGGTCAAAATCTGTCCCGCAAAGTAACTTGAAACACATTTGTTTTGCTGCTATGATTCTTTCGTAAAAAGTTTGCAACAAATGCAAAAAATCACTTTGTTCATTCGTTAGATAAGAAGAAGGGGCCAATAGCCCACCCAAGGAGGAAATTATGAAAAAGCTGATCGCGTTATTACTATGTCTCATACTGACCCTACCGGCCTTTGCCGGGGAACCCCAGTCCTTTACCATCCCGACCGAAAACGAAGACGTCTGGATACAAACCTACCCCTTCATGGGCGGCATGCTGTGCCGGGTGGAAGATGGCAAAGCCCTTTACTACCTAAACCCTGAGGGGACGGACCTTGTCCCTTTAAAGGCCAATGAACCAAAAGGCAAAGACCTTGAGGAAGGCACAAGGTACTTGCAGTTTCTTGATATTGTGGAAGACATGGGCAAAAGCTACGCTGTTCTAACAACAGAAACCAGCATGTACGTGCTCCCCTTGGAGCTTTCCGGTGATACCCTGAGCTTTGGCCAAGCGGTGAAAATGGACTGCGACCACCGCATCCAATACTACGATGATTCATCAGAAAGCGGGCAAAGCTCCTATCTCATGACGGGCGATCGGTATATCCTGGTTGGCGATACCCTCTATGTAAGCCAGTATAACATGGAGGGCGACAAGGAACTGGACAGCTTTAACGTGCTGACGGGCGAATATACCCCCTGTGAAGTGGAGAACATGATAAACATCGTCCCTTATAAGGACGGGAAGATACTAATGATTCAGCCGGAGGGCGACGATATCTATGCCGAAGACGCTGTCTTTATCGCCTCCATCCTGAACCTTGACGACTTTTCCACCGAAGAATTCGCCAAGCTCGGCCCTAACTTCAAGCTCTATTCAAACGACAGGTTCTTTTATGAAGAAACCACCGATAGTTTGGTATATTCCAACAACATGCAAATCTATCGCCTGAACCGAAGCGGCCAGGAAGAGCTGTGCGGCTATAAAACATCCAAATACATGCAGCTTGTCATGCTAAAAAGCGGGCTGATGGCAGGTGTCGCTCAATCCAAAGTACAAATCATGCCCACCGACGGAAGCAAGCTGCCCACGGCAGAGCTACGCATGTACCATGTGTATGGCGATGAAAAGGTGCGCTCTTTGATGAACGACATCATGTTCATCGACGTTGAAGAATATCAGGACAACGTTGCCCTTGGGCAGGCACTGGTGTCCGGTGCCCTGCAAGTGGATATCATGAACCTGATTTCCGACTACAACACACCCGCTCCTCTGGTACAAAAAGGCTACCTGGCCGACTTGCAGGACGTTCCCGGCGTTAAAGAACTGATGGATTCCTTCTATCCTTTCCTGACAGAGCCCTTTGTCAAAGACGGCGCCGTTTACGCTATTCCGCTAAGCATTCAAGGCAACAGTTTCGGCTATACCCACAGCGTGCTGCAGGAATTGGGCTATGAAGCGCCCAAAACCTTTGCGGATTTCTGCGACATTATCAACGATTATCTTGAAAACCATGCCGACAATGACGACTATGCCCTGTTTGACACGCCCATGAGCGGCCCATGGTTCCTGTCTTTTATGGTCAGGCTGTACCTGAACACCCGCCTGCAAATGGGTCAGCCCCTGGCGCTTGATACCCCCGAATTTCGGGAAATGGTGGCAGCCTATGAAAGTCTGCCCGCTTCCTTCCGGTCTCCGGAAGCCGAGGAGCTGAGCGAAGAAGACTGGATGGAGCTGGAGCTGATGGAAAAGAAGACGCTCTTTTATACCTATGCGGAAAACACGCCAAGCGGTCTCACCTATATATTAAACGAAATAAAAGGTGAAAGGGAACGCTCATACACCGTACTGCCGCTGATGCTTTCCCCCTGGGAAGGAGCGCCCACGGTGATGCCTTTCTATACGGAATACCTATGCGTATTCGCTCAAAGCCCCAACATGGACAACGCCAGACGCTATGTGGAGGAAAGCGTCCAAAACATACGCAAAGAAAACCTTGCCGCCATGATTGAGGGCTTTAGCGAGCTTATCGAAAATGAATACTATGACAGAACCATCCAGAGTATACAGGAATACATGAATGGCCTGAAAGAAGAAATCGAAAAAGCCGAAGGCGCGCAAAAGACCCAGCTGGAAAAAGAGTACGAACAGGTACAGAAAAATTTGGAATTCCATGAAAAGTACGGGCGTTATTTAGTCAGCGCGGAGGGACTGGAATACTACCAAAACATCGTCATGACAGCTCCCCTGATGAACACCGGACACCCCCTGCTTACCTGGGACGGCCCGCTTACCGAACTGAGCGGTCGCTACTTTGGCGGGCAGATGAGCATGGACCAACTAATCAAGGAGTTTGACCAAAAAGCCAGGCTCATCACCTTGGAGCAGCAATAAGTCCCATGGGCGGGCTTAACTGACAAGCCCGCCCCTTTTATGTTGCTTCGGCTATCACCTATGGTACACTATGTATAAGTGCGTTTATACCAGATGATTGAAAGGAGGGTATTGATGACTATGAAAACAATCAAAGAAGAAAAATTCGTCCCGGAAATCGGCAGCATGGCAAGCGATGACTTAGTGCGAGTGCCAAGGGAAATATCCCGTTGCTCCGGCATCAGAATCAACGGAAAAAGAATCAAGTCGTTAATCTTTACAACCGACATGGCCATCATCATGAACAACAACGCCGACGCGATTTTCGCGGTCTATCCCTTCACGCCCCACCCTTCGATATTCGCGGCCATCACCAGCGTGGCCCAGGCGCCTGTGTTCGCGGGCGTAGGCGGCGGAACCACCAGGGGCGTCCGGTCCCGCGATATGGCGCTGCTTGCGGAATCCCACGGCTGCATGGCTGTGGTATTGAACGCGCCCGCGCCGGTTGAGACCTTTGAACTGATTGCAGAAAGCGTCATCTGCCCGATCGTCGCGACCATCGTATCAAAATACACGGATGTCGGGAAAAAGATCGACGCGGGCGCCTCCATCCTCAATATCAGCGGCGGGGCGGATACGGCGGAAATCGTAAGAAAAATCAGAAAGAATAACCCCACTATCCCCATCATCGCGACCGGCGGGCCTACCGCTGAAACCATTTTAGAAACAATCGATGCCGGTGCCAACGCCATCTCCTACACCCCGCCCTCAAACGGCGACCTGTTCCGAATTAAAATGGACAGGTACAGGGAAACCGCCAAAAAGTCGTTTGATGAAAACGAAGGCAAAAAATAACCGACTTTTCTTAATATGTAACCAAAAAACAAGGCTCATTGCCTTGGAACAGCAATAATGCCCCACAAGCAGATGTGATTTGCGCTGAACATACCTCACTTGCCCCCCGATTTATAGTACAATGGCCTTAGCCCCTAAATAATAAAGAGTTGAGGAGTTGTTATGAAAAAGCTGATTGCACTATTCCTATGCCTCATGCTCACGCTGCCGGCATTGGCGGAAGAGCTACAAACCTTCACCTTCCCCATCGAAAAAAATGAAAGCGGATGGGTACAGGTTTTCCCCTTAAAAGGCGGCATGCTGTGCCGGATAGACGGCGGCAGAAAGTATTTTTACTTAAACCCTGAAGGGACGGAGCTTATCCCCTTAAAAGTAGAAGAGCCTGACCCCCAAAGCCTTGAGGAAGGAAGCGATAATTTACGGTTCCTTGACCTTGTAGAAGATGAGGGCAAAAGCTATGCCCTCATCGAGACACGAACCAAAATGTTTGCTGTGCCTATTGACCTTTTAAGCGATACCTTAAGTTTCAGCAATGCTGTAGAGCTTGACTATGATCACCGCATCCGATACTACGAGCCATCGACCGAGGAGGAACAAAGAATTTTTCTTGAAACAGGCGACTGCTTTGTTTTAGTGGGCGACACCCTGTATGTAACCTATTCGGGACCATCAGATGCTATGGAACTTGATAGTTTCAATGTCTTATCGGGCGAATATAGTCCTTGCATGTTGGAAGGGCTTGTAAACATTGCCCCTTACAAAAACGGGAAAATGCTGATTGTCCAGGTAGAAGGTGGAAGTCTCTATACGCAGGGCGCTACTTTTATCGCCTCCATCCTGAACCCTGAAGACTTAGAAATAGAAGAATTTGCAAAGTTAGGCGATCATTTTGATCCATATCCAGGCTCGAAAGTTTTTTATGAAAAAAAATCCGATAACCTCCTGTATATAAACAACATGCAAATCTATCGCCTCAAACGAGACGGCAGCGAAGAACTATGCGGTTACAAACCCTCGAAATGTACAGACCTTATTTTGCTGAATTGCGGCAAATTCGCGGGGGCGGATGGTCACGCTGTTTACCTCATACCCATAGACGGAAGCCGGCTTCCTACAGCCCATATTAGAATGTACAATGTATATGACGATGAGGAAGTACGCTCCCTAATGAGCGACGTAATGTTTACGGACGTTGAAGCCATCCGAGGTAATACGATTGCTCTTGGACAAGCTTTAATATCGAGCGCCCTTGAAACCGATGTGCTAAGCCTGCGTACCAGTACGAACGATCCGGCGCACTTTATACAAAAAGGTTACTTTGCTGACTTGCAAGACGTGCCCGGAGTGAAAGAATACATGGATTCTCTGTATCCCTTCCTGTCCCAACCCTTTATGAAGGACGGCAGTATTTACGCCATTCCCGTCCAGATAGACAGTAACACTCTCGGCTACTCTCACACCGTTATGGTGGAGCTTGGCTATGAAGCGCCCAAGACCTTCCAAAATTTTTGCGACATCGTGACCGATTTTCATGAAAATCACGCCGATGATAAGAGCATTACCTTGATAGACGAGCCTGTCTCCGGCCCGTGGTTCTTTACTCAAATGGTTAATCTGTATCTATACACCCGCCTTGAAATGGGGCTTCCCTTGGTGCTTGACACCCCCGAATTTCGGGAAATGCTGGCCTCCTATGAAAGCCTACCTACTGTCTACAGGCAAGCTGATTCTGAAATGAATGACGATGCTTGGATGGAAATATCCGAAAGAAAACCGCTGTTTCTCACCTATACGCAATCCTCACCCTTTAGCCTCACCTATGTATTCAATGAAATGCAAATGGAAAGAGAAGATACTTACAGCGAATTTCCGCTGATGATTTCCGCCTGGGAAGGCGCGCCCGCCATCCGAACCTTCTATGCGAAATATTTAGGTGTGTTCACCCAAAGCCCTAATATGTACAACGCTAAGCGTTATATTGAGTTGGTCGTTCAAAATATGGGCAACGAACACCTGTCAGCCGTAGTCAAAGGCTATAACGAGCCGGTGGAAAGTGAAGACTACCATGCTTCCCTAAAGCGAACACTGGAAAAGATAGAGGTGCTCAAAGCGGAGCTCGAAAAAGCCGAGGGAACACAAAAAACACAGCTCGAAAAAGAGCTTGAAGCATATCAAAAAGGTCTGGAACTATACGAAAAGTACTGGCGCTATACCATCAGCCCAGAGGGACTTCATTATTATCAGGAAAACGTGATGACCGCCCCCGTTTTAGATACTGCCCACCCCCTGCTTGGTAGACACAGCCCCATCAACGACCTGATGAACCGCTACTTTGGCGGGCAAATCAACATCGACCAACTGATTAAAGAATTTGATCAAAAAGCCAGGCTAATTACCTTGGAGCAGCAGTAAGCCCTGTGGGCAGTATCAAATAAACCCGCCCCTTGCATAAATTTATTTCATATGCAAAAATGAAGCCGACTTATTCATTGTATATACGGAGCAAGCAGTTGCCAAACGCAATAAGCTGCCTTCATTTTTAAGAAAGGAGACCCTCCCTTTGTTCAAAAAGAAAAAAAGCCTTTGGCTGTTTCTTTTGCCCGGCCTTGCGGGGCTGATGGTGTTTTACGTGGCGCCCTTTATCGGCGGCCTCTATTTTTCGTTCACCGACGGCACCATCAACAACAGCTTTGTGGGCTTTGATAACTACCTGAGGCTTTGGAAAAACGAGGTATTCAGGCTGGGGCTTCAAAACTCGCTGGAACTATCGCTGATTTGCGCGCCGCTGATTTTTTTCCTGTCCTTTACCTTATCCATTATGCTCAAACACTTAAAAGAAAGGTCGCTGTTTTTCCGAAACGTACTGCTCATGCCTTACCTTGTCCCCACCTCGGCCATGCTGATTGTCTGGACGCTGCTGTTTGACTATGGCGGTATCGTCAACCGGCTGGTTGTAGGCCTTGGGCAGGAAAGGGTGCTGTGGCTGCAGTCGGGCGCCATGCGTGTACCCATTGTGCTGCTTTACGTTTGGAAAAACACCGGTTTTTCGGTGGTCATTTTTTCGGCCGCCCTACAGTCCATCCCCGATGAATATTACGAGTTTGCCCGTTTGGAGGGGGCGTCAAGCGTAAAGCAGTCCACCAAAATCACCCTGCCGCTTATTTTGCCCACCGCTTTTTTTGTGCTGGTATTAGGTTGGGCTAACGCCTTCAAGATTTTTAAGGAAGTGTACTTTATCGGCGGCGCTTACCCCGATGAAAGGGTCTATACCCTCCAGCACTTTATGAACAATAAGTTTGCCACGCTGGACTACCAGGACGTCACCACAGCCGCCTATTCCTTCGCGCTGATTGTGCTGGCACTCTTTGGCCTGATGTATTTAAACAAGGGGGTGAGAGGCGATGCGTACCGGTAGCACGGCAAAGTTAAAAGTTGGAAAAGCGGTAAGCATTGCGCTGTTGTCCCTGATGGCCATATTGCTTCTATTTCCCATTGTGCTTACTTTTATATATTCCTTTTTCCCCGTTAAGGAAATGAACGACCTGCTTGGTACCAGGGGCAACTTTTCACCTGACCAGTGGATGGATTTCCCCTTATCCCCTTCCATCGTGTCGCTCAGGCAGTATTACAGTTTGCTCATTGAAAAGCCCATTTACCTGCAATATTTTATGAACTCGGCTTTCTACGCGGTGGTGGTGCTGCTTTTTCAGGCTGCTGTGCTGCCGGCCCTCTCCTATGCCCTGTCCTGTTTTAAGTTTTGGGGGCGGGAGGCGCTGTTTTTCCTGGTGTTGATCCTCATGCTCATGCCTTTTCAGGTAACCATGGCGCCGTCGGTACTGACCATGAAAACGCTGGGGCTGCTTAATACCCGCTGGGCGATCATCCTGCCCCTTGCGGTATCACCTCTGTATATCTTTTTAATTAGGCAGTATATGCTGTCCATCCCCAAGGATATTTTGGAAGCGGGGCTTATGGACGGCGCCGGCACGGTGCGAACGTTCCTGCACATCGTGCTTCCGGCCTGCGCGCCTATCCTTGGCGCCGCTTGCGCCCTGTCCTTTGCCGATTCGTGGAACCTGGTGGAGCAGCCGCTGATTTATCTAAACGAACTGCAAAACGCCTTGCCCCTCTCGGTCATGTTTAACGCTATTGGCGAAAACGAGAAAGGCGTTGCCTTTGCCGGAGCGGCCCTGTATATCCTGCCGGCAATGCTCATCTACATCTACTTTCAAGAAGACATCCTCACCGGCATCGCGCTGAGTGATTTAAAGTAAGGAGACCGATATGACCGGAAAGAAAAAAGCCCTGAAAGCCTTGGTTATCTTGGCGATTGTACTTGCTGCCAGCATGTTTTTCGGGCGCACGCTGCAAACCATTACCACCGCCAAAGTGGAAGTAATCAGGGCCACCAAAGGCAAACTGGAAGATACCATTGCCCTTGAGGGCAGCATTTACTTTTCCAAGGGTGAGGAAATCGTTGTCAAAGAAGCTGCCGGCATGGAAACAGTGGTGACCAAGGTGCTTGCCAAAGAAGGCTTCTTTGTGAAAGAAGGTGACCTGCTTTTTACCCTCATGCCCACCGGCCATGAAGAAAAATACCGGACAGCCCTGGAAGAATATAAAACCGCCATTCGTGAGTACGCGGTGGAATACGCTTCCAAGGTGCAGTTGGCCAAAACCAGCGACCACAACGATACCTACAACGAGTTTTTGCTAGCAAACGACGATTACTTCATTACTCTGCTGGAAACAAAAACCTTGGCTGCCGAACTTAAATACGAGCTTCCCGAAAACATCGAAGATTGGGTGGTGCTTGGCCCGGAGCCCACTGAGATACTTGCCGAGTACAAGACCTATAAGGTTAAGGGCCTCAACACCCGCACGGCAACCGCCCTTTCGCTTGATGAAAGTGCCTATCCCGGCCTTGCCCAAAAAATGCTAGAAACCTACAACGCCAACAAACGGTTGTTTAACGCAAGCGCCATTTTAAAATACACTTATCGCGGCCTGTATGGCCTGCAGCGGGTGAGCGACACGCTGTTTGAAGCCATCAAAAAGACCGACGAACTGCGCATGAAAATGGATAAAGCCGAGCAAAATGTAATTGACCTTGAAGAAAAAATTAAAAGCATCGGCAACGTGTACGCCCCAAGGGACGGATACATTACATCCCTTTCCATCAAGGTGGGCGAAAGCTACGACGGCATCAAGCCCCTGTACGCCCTGAGCCTTGAAGATGAGCAGCCCCTCATTCGCTGCGACATTACCAATACCAAAAAGCCGCTGTCCAAAGGCACCACCGTGTCGGTGGAAGGGCTTGAAAAGAGCGTCAAAATCACCAATATTTCTGTTGAGGCAGGCGGCAAAAAGTACGCCGAAATCGCGCTCACCGACGATAACCTCACCAAACTCGGCGGCCTTAGCGCCTTGATGGAAAAGACCATTGCTGTCACCGCCACCTACAAGGCCCAGAAGGCTACCACCTTAATTCCCGCAAGCGCCCTCAGATCCGAAGGTGAAGACAAGTACTTTGTGTATGTGGTCAAAACCTCCTGGGGCGGGCTACTTTCCAACAACACCATGACCTTGGAAAAAAGGGAAGTAAGGGTGCTGGACAAGTCGGACAAGGTGGTGTCCCTTGAAGATGATCTAAGCTATGTGGACATTGCCGACCATGAAGACCGTACCGTCAAAGACGGGCAGCAGGTGATGAAATATGTCGATTAAGCGCCTTGGCCTGCTTGTTGTCCTGGCAGCTTTTATCACCATGGGCGCTGTGGCTGTTTATAAGGTGCCACAAAACCTTGAATATGCCTTTTTGCCCAGCATCAATATGACCGAATCAAGCCAGACACCGCAAGCCCAGGAAAACGAGAACAACGAGGCTGACACCAAAAAAGAAAAACCGCCCACCGCCCTTGAAACAAGGCTGAAAGATCTGTCCCTTGTCAAAGAGGAGTTGATTGGCAGCGTGCCTGCTATTTCCCTTTCCTGCTATTACGAGAACGCTGCGCTTACCCACTCCGGCGGCGGCAGCCTGCAAGGCCAGGTAATTGGTTTATGGGGAGATATAAGCGCTACGCAAAGGTCGGTGCTGCTTGCAGGCCGGCAGCTTTACCCTGATGAGCTTACTTCGTCCCGCCCTGTGGCTGTAATTGACGAAAAGACCGCCGTGGAGCTGTTCCGCGACGGGGCACCTATTGACCGCACCTTTTCCTTTGCGGGAGTGGAATTTAAGGTGGTGGGCGTCATTCGCCACAAGCGCACGGTAGGCCAAAGGTGGGCCTACCGCGCCATGGTTCCCCTCATGGCGCTGGACGGCGCCAGCCAAAACCCCACCCTGTCGGTAATAACGGGCACTGGCGCCACTGGCAGCAGGGCGCGAACCTCCTTTTTTTCCAAGCTCTCTTCCTTTGCGCAAGGGGGGACCAACATTGACCTGACAAAAGAAAGGCACCGGGCCTTTCTGCCCCTTCGGCTAACGCTGTGCCTGCTTTTGCTGTTTGGGCTGGCGCTTGTATGGAAGCTGGTCAAGCATATCTTAACGATATTTGTACGCCAAACAAAAAAAGGCCTGCAAAAGCGCTATTTCTCCCATGAGTTTTGGCGAATCGCCTTTAGAACACTGGCGGCCCTAACGCTTTTATTCCTGTGGTTTTCAGGGCTTTACCTAGTGCTTCAAGAGCTCATCAAGCCTGTTTTGCTTTTCCCTGAATGGGTGCCCTCGATCCCCGTTGAGCCCAAGGAAATCGTTGCTACCTTTTGGCAAAATCGCGAAGCAAGCACGGCCCTGGTTGCGCTGCGAACACCAAACAGCCTTTTGCTATCTTTTTGGCTGGGGACAAGCGCCGCTCTTTGCGCGGCTTTTGCGCTTATCCTGCTGCCCTGCCTCACCCGCATCAAAGACAAGTGGATGATTTGGCTTCAAAACCGCTAAATGCGGGACAAATTCAGCCCGCCTCTCCATATTTCTCCCGCAAAAAACGCTATTTATTGATTTTCTGGTTGTAAAATGTAGGGAAAATGGGTTATAATAAGCTTGTCTAACGTGACTGAAAACTAAAGGAGGATTATCTACAAATGATTAAAGTTGGTATCAATGGTTTTGGTCGTATCGGCCGTCTGGTGCTGCGTGCGACTGTCGAGAATTTTAGCGATGTGCAGGTCGTTGCCGTCAACGATCCCTTCGTAAACCCCATGTACATGGCCTACATGCTCAAGTACGACACCATGCAGGGTCGTTTCCAGGGCGAAGTGTATGGCGATGATGAAAAAGGTATCCTGGTCGTCAATGGCAAGGAAATCAAGGCCTATGGCGAAATGGACCCCAAGAACATTCCCTGGAGCGAATCGGGCGCGGAATATGTCGTGGAAGCCACCGGCATTTTCACCACCACCGAGAAAGCCAGCGCGCACTTTAACGGCGGCGCCAAGAAGGTTGTTATCTCCGCTCCCGCAAAGGATAAGGAAACCCCCATGTTCGTTATGGGCGTGAACCAGGAAAAGTACGAAAAGAGCATGAATGTTGTTTCCAACGCTTCCTGCACCACCAACTGCCTGGCTCCCTTGGCCAAGGTTATCCATGACAATTTCGGCATCAAGGAAGGTCTCATGACCACCGTCCATGCCACCACCGCCACCCAGAAGACCGTTGACGGCCCCTCCAAGAAGGACTGGCGCGGCGGCCGCGGCGCGGCAGCCAACATCATCCCCTCTTCCACCGGCGCAGCTAAGGCTGTGGGCGTGGTTATCCCCGAACTCAACGGCAAGCTCACCGGCATGTCCTTCCGTGTTCCCACCCTGAACGTGTCCGTGGTCGACCTGACCCTGGTGACCGAAAAGCCCACCAGCATGGAAGAAATCAACGCCACGCTGAAAGCAGCCAGCGAGTCTGACCGCTACAAGGGCATCCTCGGCTACACCGAAGAAGCTGTTGTGTCCAGCGACTTCCTGCATGATCCCCACACCAGCGTTTATGACGCCACCGCCGGCATCGGCCTGAACGACCACTTCTTCAAGCTGATTTCCTGGTACGACAACGAGTGGGGCTATTCCAACAAGTGTGTCGAGCTCATCCGCCACATGGCCGAAGTAGACAACAAGTAATCTTATAACCCTAAACGCCTCCGCCAAAATGGAGGCGTTTTTCAGTTGGCTTTTTTGATGTCGAGCAGTTTTTAGCAGTTTTTTACAAAAAACTTGCCAAGCAAAATAATCGGTGGTATACTATGGTCTGGCTCATGGTCGCGCGCCATGAATCCTGAGAAGAGCGCAAAAAGAGGTGAAATGAAATGAAGGAAGGCATCCATCCTAAGTACTCAAAGGCCACCGTCCGCTGCGTCTGCGGTGAAACCTTTGAAACCGGTTCCACCAAAGGTGGCGACATTCGTGTGGATATCTGCTCCAAATGCCACCCGTTCTACACGGGCAAGCAGAAAACCGTTGAAGCCGGCGGCCGCGTCGATCGCTTCAAGAAGCGTTTCGGCATCGAATAAGCCTATTCTACCAAAACCAGGATACCCTTCCCGTACTATTTATTCGGGAAGGGTTTTCTTGACGCTCATTATTCACTTTTCTTGCCAGTCTCTTTAAGAATCGGGTATAATAGCAAGGAGAATGGTTAGCCATTACATGAAAGGAATTGCTATGAACAAAGATACACAAAAAAAAGTAGATATTGGCGGCCAGGCGGTGCTTGAAGGCGTGATGATGAAAGCGCCCGAACATATCGCCATTGCCGTTCGTCGCCCCAATGGCGATATTGTTGTAAAGCGTGAAAAATACCAATCCCCCACCAAGAAGCATAAGTGGATGGGGCTGCCGTTCATTCGAGGCGCCGTGAACATGGCCATCATGCTCAAACTGGGCATGAAGGTGCTGGAAGATTCTTCCACCATGCTGGGCGACTCGGAAGAGCCGGACAAGCTGGAAAAATGGCTGGAGAAAAAGTTTGGCGAAAAAGCCGAAAAGATTATGATGGGCTTAGCCATGGTGCTGGCTATTTTTCTGTCCGTCGGCCTGTTTGTGTTGCTACCCAACCTTCCAGCCAAGGCGCTAAGGCAGGCGGGCTGGTCACTAACGGGCGTCAACCTTGTCAGTGGCTTTATCCGCATGGTGATTTTGCTCATTTATTTATGGATTGTCGGCCTGCAAAAGGATATGCGCCGCACCTTCCAATACCACGGCAGCGAGCATAAGACCGTGTATTGCCACGAAAATAATCTGCCGCTCACCCCGCAAAACGCCCAGAAGTTCAGCTGTCTGCACCCAAGGTGCGGTACCAGCTTTTTACTGCTCACCTTTATTTTGTCCATCGTATTCTATTCTGTTTTGGACCAGGTGGTTTTAAGCGTCACAGGCTTTGACCTTGGACAAAACTATTTTTTGCGTATTGCAAGCAGGCTGTTGCTTTTACCCCTGGTTGCAGGTATTGGCTATGAAACGCTCAAGGCCCTTGCACATGCCGAAACACCTTTAACGCGCGCCCTCAGGTGGCCGGGCATGCAATTGCAGCGCCTGACCACACGCAAGCCCACCGACGAAATGTGCGAGGTGGCCATCGTTGCCATGAACGCGGCCCTGCATGGCTTGCCCGAAGGTGAAGAAACGCCCGAAGGCTGGATTATCCTAGCAAAGGAAGCGGCATGACCTTTCGCCAAGCGTTCAAAGAAGGCGAAAGAGCCTTGCAAGATGCCGGTATAGAAGAAGCAGCGCACGACAGCCTCGCCCTGCTTTCCCATACGATTGAAAAGGACGCCGCGGAAGTGCTGCTTTTTGGCGGCAGCCTTTCGGACGAGCAACTAAGTACCTTTCACGCCCTGATTGAAAAGCGGGTAAGCCGCTATCCCCTGCAATATATTTTAGGGGAAAGCTATTTTATGGGGCTGGGCTTTTATGTGGATGAAAACGTACTCATCCCCCGCTTTGATACCGAATGTGTGTGCGAAGCGGCGCTTGAAAACCTGCCCCAAAATGCCCGGGTGCTGGATCTATGCACGGGCTCCGGCGCCCTTGCTGTTGCCATCAAAAAATCAAGACCCGATGCACAGGTTGAGGCAACGGAACTCTCCCCCGAAGCGCTTGAAATGGCCAAAAGAAACGCCCTTCGAAATGGAACGGACGTGAAGTTTTACTTGGGCGATTTGTTCGCGGGGGCACAGGGGCCTTATGACTTAATCGTATCCAACCCGCCCTATATTCCTCAAAAAGACTTGGAAACTTTACAAGAAGAAGTAAAGCACGAACCCAGGATGGCCCTTGACGGCGGAAAGAGCGGCTTTGATGTGTATGACAGGATTATCAATAAAATGACAGATTTCCTCAAATCCGACGGGCGCCTAGTTTTGGAAGCGGGTGACGGACAGGCGGATGCGCTTGTGGCAAGGCTCAAACCCCTTTTTCAGTCCGTTCGTATCCGCAACGACCTGGCGGGCAGGCCAAGAGCCGTTGTTGCCCAAACATTGAAATAATCAGGAGTTCCATTGATCGAGCAGTTTGAACAGATGAAAGGCCGTTATGATGAACTGGTTGTGGCTTCCGCCCAGCCGGACATTATTTCTGATGCCGAAAAGCTGCAAGCCATTTTCAAAGAAATGAGCGAGCTGGAAGAAAAAGTACACGCCTTTGAGCGTTACCAAAGCTTAACAACACAACTGGAAGACGCCAAGGAACTTTTAGACGATCCCCTGTTTCAGGAAGAAGCTGAAAAGGAAATCGCCCAGCTTCAAAGCGCCCTTGAACAAAAGGAAGCCCTTTTAAAAGAAATGCTCATCCCCCAAGACCCCAACGACAGGCGCAACGTGATTATCGAGGTGCGCCCCGGCGCCGGCGGCGATGAGGCGGGGCTATTTGGCAACCTGCTTGTGCGTATGTACACCCGCTACGCCGAGCGCAAAGGGTTTACGGTGGAGTGGATCAATTTAAGCGAAACCGAGCTTGGCGGCGTAAAGGAAGCTGTCTTTATGCTCAAAGGCACGGGCGCTTTTAGCCGCATGAAGTATGAAAGCGGCGTGCACCGGGTGCAGCGTGTACCCACCACCGAAACCCAGGGGCGCATCCACACTTCCACGGCCACGGTTGCCGTGCTCCCCGAAATGGACGATGTGGACGCTTACATTGACCCCAAGGACGTGCGGGTGGATGTGTACCGCTCTTCAGGTCACGGCGGCCAGCACGTTAACACCACCGACTCCGCCGTTCGGCTAACACATATTCCCACCGGTCTTGTGGTTACCTGCCAGAATGAAAAAAGCCAGCTGAAAAATAAAGAAAAGGCGATGAGAATATTACAAAGCCGTCTGCTTGCCCAGCTTGAAAGCGACCGGGACGCCGCCTACGCCGATGAGCGCAAAGGCCAGCTTGGTTCGGGCGACCGCTCCGAGCGTATCCGTACCTACAACTTCCCGCAAGGGCGGGTAACCGACCACCGCATCAACTTGACGCTGTACGCCATTAACAACATCATGGACGGGGATTTGGACGAAATTATCGATGCCCTGGCCATTGCCGCCCGCCAGCAAGCGGGGAATCAAATAGCATAAGGAGAAAAGAATGCCGCACGACCATCATACACACAGACAGTCTGATAAGAACATTTTGATCGCCTTTTTCCTTAACCTCGCGTTTTCCGTGATTGAGTTAATCGGCGGCACGCTGACCGGCTCTGTCGCCATCCTGTCCGACGCCGTGCACGATTTGGGCGATGCCGTCAGTATCGGGGTCAGCTACCTGCTGGAGAAAAAGTCCAAAAAAGGGCCGGATGAAATGTACACCTACGGCTATGCCCGCTATTCTGTGATGGGCAGTGTGTTTACCACGCTTATCCTGCTGGTAGGCTCTGTTTTGGTGATCATCCATGCGGTTGACCGTTTATTAAATCCCATTGCCATTAACTACAACGGCATGATTTTGCTCGCGTTATTGGGCGTTGTTATCAACTTTCTGGCCGCCTACTTTACAAGAGAGGGCGACTCGCTCAACCAAAAGGCCGTCAACCTGCATATGCTGGAAGATGTGCTGGGCTGGGCAGCGGTGCTGGTGGGCGCTGTGGTCATGCGCTTTACCGACTGGGCCTTTATCGACCCCCTTCTTTCGCTGGCGGTGGCTGCTTTTATCCTGATCAATACCACAAAGCACCTGTCAAACAGCCTGCATCTGTTTCTTGAAAAAATCCCTAATGGCATCAGCATGGAAGAGATTGAGAAAAATGTACTGTCTGTTGCCGGCGTCCAGGGTGTGCACCACATTCACGCCTGGTCGCTGGACGGCCGACAAAACTTTGTGACCATGCATGTGGTGAGCGATGAAAACCCGCAGGAAATCAAACTTGCCGTCAAGCAAAAACTGAAAGAAAGCGGGCTTGCCCACGCCACCATCGAGCTGGAAGGAAGCGATGAATTTTGCCACGAGCCTGAATGCACCGTGGAAGCGGGGCACGCGCACGGCCACCACCATCATCATCATTAAAACAGTTTACATTGAACTTACTCTGTCTTTCATAAAAAAGACTGGCTATTTTCTTTACATTCGGGTATAATACACTTAACAAGTAACAAATAAAGGAGGTTTTCCCCATGATTCAAATTATTCACGGAAAAAAAGGCTCCGGAAAAACCAAGCGACTAATTGATATGACCAACGATGCCATCAACCAGCGACACGGCGATGTGGTTTTTGTTGACGACGATAACCGTTATATGTTCGACCTTCGGCACGAAATCCGCTTTGTGAACGCGGGTGAATATGGTATTAGCAGCCCTGAAATGTTCTTTGGCTTTCTGTGCGGCATGATTACCCAAAATTACGATATTACCCATATTTTTGTCGATGCTTTCTTAAGGCTGGTTAACGTCAGCGCCGATGAAACCGGCCAATTCTTTGAGCGTCTTGAAGCGCTGACACAAAAACACGATATTACCTTCGTGCTTTCTGTCAGCTGCGATGACTGCGAAGCGCCTGAGTTCATGCAAAAGTATTTTATTTAAATCTGCTTTCTATACATATAGCCGACCGAAGAGGATTATTGTCCGGGGTCGGCTTTTTGATTGCGGACTTTGAAATACCGGCAACAAAAAAGAGGGAAAGCTTTTTTCCCTCTCATTTTGATTGCAATCAATACTTGCGCTTGCGGGCTGCCTCAGCCTTTTTCTTACGCTTGACGCTGGGCTTTTCGTAATGCTCACGCTTACGAACCTCGGCGATGACGCCGGAACGGGCGCACATACGCTTGAAACGCTTTAAGGCGCTTTCCAAAGATTCGTTTTCTTTGACGCGGATTTCGGACACTAATTCTCCCCCCCTTCGCACATCTCGCCTTGGCTATCGCCGTTTGCACGGCAGATGGCGACTGTAGGGCTATTATACCCGATTGATAATTTTCAGTCAAGCGCGGAAACAAAAAACCAGCGAGCGAAACAAAAAACCAGCGAGCCTTAGGCCCGCCGGTCGCAAATTATTCAGTTGGCTTAGTTGGCTTGCAGGGTATCCATCATGTTCATGAGCAAGTCAAAGTTGCGCTGGACACCATCCACATAGACGCCAAGGTCGGAGTACAGGGTGTTGACCGGGTTGGCAGCGTTAAAAGCCACATCCAACCTGACGTTGAGGATAATGTACTGGGCGCCGCCAAGGTCAATGGGCTGGTTGAACTGCTGAGTAGCCGCTTCGTTGACAAGCATCTCAGGCGTGATGGCCGACAGGACAGGATGCAGGAAGAGCACTTCCTTGGACACCACGGAGCCGGGGTCGTTCAGAGTATAGGACACCATGACCACGCCATAGGAGGTGGTTACATTAATCATACCGATGTGGTAACCGTTGTTGGTGATTAACGGGAAGGACTGAACGCCGTCCACAGAAACATCAACGGGCGTGAAACGGTCAGGGAAGGCGCCAAAAAGCTGAGGATTTAAGTCCCTCGCGTAGGGGCCGAAGTTCATGGCCTGAACGCCTGTGGTGACAGGGGCTTGTACCACCGGCTGATCAATTGGGGACTGGGGCGCTTGCTGGCCGGGAGCCTGCGGAGCGGGCGCCTGTGTCGCGGCGGGGGCCTGCGGACCTGAAGGAGCATTGTAGCCGGGATGGGGGCGGCGCTTCATGATACGGTTACATACGTCGCAGAGCATATAATCCTGGGAAGGATCTTTATCGTCACGCAGCCAGCGCACGGGATTGGGCTCGGTGTGCGGTTTTTTGGCAAGCTCTTTGGTGCCTTTGGTGCCGCAAACTGTACAGGTAGCTTCCGCCTTGCCCACAGCCGAGCAAGTGGGCTCCACAATGGTTGTCCAAGTGCCCCATTTATGTTCGGCAGGCGGCAAATTACGGGAGGTTTTGGCATGGCATACACTGCATTCGCCGGTTTGTTTGATGCCTTTTTTACAGTCTGCAAGATTGGGTGTCCAAACCCAAGAGTGATCTTTTAAGGGCAACATATCCTTGCGTGTTTCGGAACAGTTTTCACACTTGTAAATCTTATACCCTTGCTCGGTACAGGAAGATGGTTCCGTTTTTTCCGGTTCGGTTTTCCACTTATGGCCGGTTGCCGGAATTTTTCTGTCGGGAAGCGGAGCTTCACAACGAGGGCACTTCTGTTTGATAGTGCCATAGGTAGTACAAGTGGGTTTTGTTATGGGATCCCCATCATCCACGCCGGGCAGATGCCCAAGCGCAGGGTTTAAGTTGCGTTTGTCTTCCTTACCGCACCTCGAGCACACCCACTTATCGTATTCGTCTTCCGTACACGCATTAGTACGTTTAACATGCTCATCAAACACATAGTCGTGTCCTTCCGCACATGGGTTT
The DNA here is from genome assembly GCA_964346155.1 of uncultured Oscillospiraceae bacterium. Lineage (GTDB taxonomy): Bacteria > Bacillota > Clostridia > Christensenellales > Aristaeellaceae > DTU024. The sequence goes on along the minus strand of CAYFTJ010000007.1, from coordinate 23,437 downwards.
TCGCTCGCAACAGCAACCATTGCCACCGACAGCAGCAGCATCAATGCCGTTAAGAGCGCGAGCAAACGTTTGATATTTTTCATAATTGTATTCTCCTTCCTTTCATGGAAACGGTATTTCAACGCATTTATTATACTAAACTTGCAGCTTCACTGTCAATTCAGACTGCGGGTTTTGTACAGTCTTTGTATGCCATTGCCCAAAGGATGGTTTACGGGTATAATATAGGTAGAACCACTAGAAAGGAGCTTCATGTATGAAAAACAAAACCGTTTTGCTTGAAGTCAACGGCATGGCCGGCATTAACGAGCGCGCGGACGATGCCATACGCCTGATTACCACCGGCAAGCTGTCCGGCGAAAACGACAGTTGGAAGCTCACTTACACCGAAACCGACCCGGACACCAAACACAGGCAACATGTCACCATGACCATGGACAAGGGCGTTGTCACCTTGCAGCGCGGCGGCCCCTTGGGCAATAGCATGATTTTTGAAAAGGAACGCCGTTTTGAAGGCAGCTATCAAACCCCCTTTGGTTCACTGGGACTGGGGCTATATCCAACGCAGGTACACTATCGCGTATCCGAACAGGGCGAAGGCGAAATCAAGCTACGCTATCACCTGGATTTAGAAGGCCACTCAACGGGGCTTCACCAAGTGAATATCCGCTTTAAATCAAGCCCAACATGAAAGCCTTATCCGCCATCAAGGAAGATATAAAAAACCTGGTCGGTACGCCCTTGAGCCTTAAAACGGACACAAAGGGGCGTGCCCTTTTGTTTGTATCCGGGCTTCCAGATACCGGCGTTCAGGTCCTTGAAAACCATGGCTACCATGTGCAAACGGTGCCCGGTGGCCTATGCATCGATCCAAGCCCCGCCCTTTGGCAAAGGCTGTTTGACCCCTTCAGAAAGGAACCCAAGCATGAGGAAGCCCTGTCCCTTGCCCGCCTCTTGCAAATGCACCAAGCCCCGCTTGCTCTTCAGGATGAGTCCGTCTTAAAACAGGGGCTCATCAACCTTTACCGAACACCGACCGAAACTTTTTTTCAGTTCGTGGGCAAAGCCATCGCCGACAGCCTGCGGCAAGGTAGCCCCGTTCCCTCTCACCTTGGCCTCTTGCTTGAAATAGGAGGTTTTTAAATGATCATTACTTATCACGGCCACGCTCAATTTCTTTTAGAAACGGCTTCCGGCCATCGTATCCTCACCGACCCCTTTGACGACACGGTAGGTTTCCCCTGCGTTGAAACAACAGCCGATGTAGTAACCGTCAGCCACCAGCACCACGACCACAATTACCTGAAAAAGGTGAAGAATTCTCCCATTGTTATCGACAAGGCCGGCAGCTACACCCCGCTTGAAGGCGTTAAAATCAGCGCCATCACCGCCTATCACGACGAGGAGCAAGGGAAGCTGCGAGGTGAAACGCTGCTGTTTAAATACGAAATCGACGGGCTTACCCTTGCCCACCTTGGCGACCTTGGCTGCCTGCCCGATGAAGCGCAGTGCGCGTTTTTAACGGGTGTCGACATCCTGTTTATTCCCATCGGCGGCACTTACACCCTTGATACCCAGCAGGCCAAGGAAGTCGTGAAAAGAATCAATCCCCGCTGCATCGTGCCCATGCACTACCGGGATGAGGACGGGGGGATTGTGGGCTTGCTGCCGCCCGAACCCTTTGTAAAACTGTATTCAGACAACCCGCAAAAAATGCCCCTTGTGAGGGTCACCAAGGAAGACCTTTCGCAGCAGCCAAGGCTGCTTTGGCTGAAAGCTTCGCCTTGAAACAGCAAGGTAAAAACGGTATAATAGCAAAATAAACGATGAAAGAATGAATTTGGGGGAATGACAATGGACATGCAGCCTGAACGCTCGAACTTTATTTATGACGCAATCACAGAAGATTTGGAACAGGGCCACTATGAGGTGGTGCGCACCCGCTTTCCCCCTGAACCCAATGGCTATCTTCACATCGGCCACTGCAAGGCGCTGGTCACTGACTTTGGCGCTGCCGAAAAGTTTGGCGGTCTATGCAACCTGCGTTTTGACGACACCAACCCCACCAAAGAAGACACTGAATATGTCGATGCCATCATGGAAGATATTCACTGGCTGGGCTTTGACTGGAACGGCGGGCTGTATTACGCTTCCGATTACTATGAGGAATTGTACCAAATCGCCGAAGATTTTATCATGCGTGATTTAGCGTATGTGGATGAGCTATGCCCCGAAGAAATTCGTGAGTATCGCGGCACCTTAACCGAGCCCGGCAAAAACAGCCCCTATCGCGACCGTCCCAGGGAAGAATCTCTCGACCTATTCCGCCGCATGCGAAAGGGCGAATTTGCCGAAGGCACTTATGTGCTGCGCTCCAAAATCGATATGGCCTCCCCCAACATGAACATGCGCGACCCGATCATGTACCGCATCCTGCACGAAACCCATCACCGCACGGGCGATGACTGGTGCATCTATCCCATGTACGATTTTGCCCATCCCCTGTCAGACGCCCTGGAAGGCGTCACCCACAGCCTGTGCTCGCTTGAATTTGAGGACCACCGCCCCCTGTATGACTGGTCGGTCGAAAACGCGGGCTTTCGGAAAAAGCACCAGGATAAGGATGGCAACTGGACCATCGGCCCCCGGCAGATTGAGTTTGCCCGCCTGAATATTACAAGAACGGTGATGAGTAAGCGCCTCCTTCGCCGCTTGGTTGAGGAAAACCATGTAACCGGCTGGGATGACCCCCGCATGCCCACCCTATCGGGTATGCGCCGCAGGGGCTATTCCCCCGCCGCCATTAGGGACTTTATCGAGAGGGTGGGCTTGGCGAAGGCCGATTCCACTGTGGACTTTGCCCTGCTTGAATACTGCGTGCGCCAAGACCTTGGCGACCAGGCTTCAAGGATCATGGCAGTCGTCGATCCCCTGCCCATTGAGCTCAGCAACTGGCCCAAAGACAAGGTGGACGTTCTCACCATCGAAAACCACCCCAACCACCCCGAATTTGGTGAGCGTCAGGTACAGTTTTCAAAGAACCTGTACATCGAGCGTGAAGATTTCATGGAAGACCCGCCCAAAAAGTTCTTCCGCCTGCGTCCGGGCGGCGAAGTGCGCTTAAAGGGCGCCTACATTATCAAGTGCGAGGAAGTGGTCAAAAACGCCGATGGAAGCATTCAAAAACTGCTCTGCTCCTGCGACCTTGACTCAAGGTCCGGCAGCCCCGGCTCCGATCGCAAAGTCAAAGGTACCCTGCACTGGGTATGCGCCGATGAAGCTGTTCCCTTTGAAGCCAGGCTGTATGAACCCCTGCTTGAAGAGGACAGCCCCGAAAACGAAGATTTAGACTTTATCCAGCGCCTGAACCCCGAAAGCCTGACCGTCAAGCACGGCTTTGCAGAACCCATCGTACGGGACGCGAAAGTTGGTGAAAGATTCCAGTTCCTGCGCGTTGGTTATTTCTGCAAAGACAAGGATTCCACCGATAAAATGCCCATCTACAACCGCACCGTTTACCTGCGAGATAGTTATCGCCCCTAAGGAGGCCTATATGCAACAAGTACGTACACGTTTTGCCCCCAGCCCTACCGGCTACCTGCACCTTGGGGGCTTGCGCACGGCATTATACACTTGGTTACTTGCCCGTAAATATAACGGGCGCTTTATCCTGCGTATCGAAGATACCGACCAGGAAAGGGAAGTTCCGGGCGCGGTGGAGCTGATTTATCAGTCCATGCGCCAAGCCGGTCTCACCTATGATGAAGGCCCTGATGTGGGCGGTGACTACGGCCCCTATATCCAGTCCGAGCGCAAGGACACCTACCTGCCTTATGCCCTGCAACTGATCGAATCAGGGCATGCCTACCCCTGCTTTTGCACCAAAGAGGAGCTGGACGAAAGAAGGGCCGAGGCAACCGCAAAGGGCGAAACCTGGAAGTATGATAAAAAGTGCCTGTCCATCCCCAAGGAAGAAGCCAAGCGCCGCATGGAATCGGGCGAAAGCTATGTCATTCGCCAGAACATTCCCACCGCCGGCACCGCCGGCTTTGACGATGTGCTCTACGGCCATGTGGAAGTGGACTGCGACACCCTGGACGACAACGTCTTAATCAAGGCCGATGGCCTGCCCACCTACAACTTCGCCAACGTGATTGACGACCACTTAATGGCCATCAGCCACGTAACGCGCGGCACGGAGTATCTTTCCAGCGCGCCTAAGTACAATCTTTTATACGACGCCCTTGGCTGGACACCGCCGCTGTATATCCACCTGCCCGTTGTGATGAAGGACGCCACCCGCAAACTGTCCAAGCGCCACGGCGACCCTTCCTTTGAAGATCTTTTGGAAATGGGCTACCTAAGAGAAGCCATTATCAACTTCATTGCTTTACTTGGCTGGAGCCCGGGCACCGATCAGGAGTTTTTCACCATCGATGAACTGATTGAAGCCTTTGACGAAACCACCCTCAACAAGGCGCCTGCCATTTTCAACATGGACAAGCTCACCTGGTTCAACGCCGAGTACATCCGCAAGCTGCCCTTTGAAGAATATTTGGAAAAAGCCACTCCCTGGTTTGATCAGGTGCTTGCCGGTATCGACATCGACTACAAGCGCCTGGCCGAGCTCATGCAAAGCCGCACGGAAGTATTTAACCGCATTCCCAATATGGTGGCTTTCTTAAAAGAAATGCCCGAATACGAGAGCGAATTATATATCAACAAGCGCTCCAAAACCACGGTAGAATCTTCCAAAGAAGCGCTTGAATTTATCCTGCCGGTGCTTGAAAATATTGACGATTGGTCTGAACCCGTCATTCACGATGCCCTCATGGGCGCTATTCAAGACGCGGGGCGCAAAAACGGGGCGGTCCTTTGGCCCTTGCGCATAGCCATTTCCGGCCAGCAGTCAACGCCCGGCGGCGCGGTGGAAATCGCTTACCTGCTTGGCAAAAAAGAGTGTATCGGGCGCATTCACAAAGCGCTTGATAAACTGAGTCAGGAAATTTAAGAAAAACGCGAAGGGAAGTGTCTGCGTGCGGCGCTTCCCTTTTGTTTTTCCTTTGTTTGTCTTATCCTTTACCCGAATTTGATGTGTTTTCCCCTTGCATTTTTTACCAAATGCGATATAATGAGTGTAGCATTGTTTGGAGGTACGAATATGAAATCTTTCCCCATTAAATTATCCTTTGCAGAAGAGGTCAAAACTTTTGTTAACATTGTCAACCGTTATGATTACGATATGGACCTGCGCGCAGGCCGCCATGTAGTGGATGCCAAATCCATTTTGGGTATTTTTTCTTTAGATTTAAGCCAGCCCATCTCCCTGGAAGTCTATGCCGATAGCTGCGACGACCTGGTCAAAGACCTGGGCCCCTTTGTTGTTAGCTAAACAACCTTCTTTTGTCCTTTCATTCTTCATGTTTCTCCTTTTTTGTCTTTGACCGGTGCTACGGTGCCGGTCATTTTTGATAAATTTTCCTAAAAATAACCTTTCAAGGAGGCTGTTTATGCTCATTTGCGACGCGCACTGCGACACATTGTCCCGCCTGTTTAATAACCACAAGACCGACCGCCTGGATGTAAGCTTGCAGCGGCTTGAAAAAGGTAAGGTCAATTTACAAACCATGGCCATGTTTGTGGGCGGCTCCAATAAGCCCGAAGATGTCAAGCGCCAGATGGAAGGCATGCTGGCCGTCTATCAGGACCTGCTCAAAGAAGGCTGGGTACAGGCCTTTGACCCATCAGAGGCAGAAGAAGGCAAGGTGAAAACCATGCTGTCCATTGAAGGCTGCGAAATTTTCGAGCAGGACTTTGCCTACATCCAAAGGTACCGGGATGCCGGCGTTCGCATGGCCGCCATCACCTGGAACTACGAAAATGCCCTGGGCACGCCCCATTGCAAGGACGCAACCACCGGCCTTACAGGCTTTGGCTTCAAGTGCCTATACGAAATGGAGCGCTTGGGCATCGCCGCCGATGTGAGCCACCTGAACGAGCGGGGCTTTTGGGACATTATGGTTAAAGGCCACAAGCCCCCGCTTGCCTCCCACTCCAATGCCCGCAAGGTGGCAGGCCACAGCCGCAATTTAAATGACGAGCAATTAAAGGCCCTGTTTCAAAACGGCGGCTGGATTGGCATTAACTTCCTGCCCCTGTTTTTAACGGGCTGCAATGAAGCCACTACCGAAGACATCGCCCGCCACATCCGTCACATGTACGACCTGGGCGGCGCGGGGCATGTGGGCCTTGGCTCTGATTTTGACGGCATCGGCGAAAAGCCCGCCGGCCTTGACAATCCCACTGAGCTTCCCAACCTCTTTGAGACCCTCAAAAACCACGGCTTTTCTCAAAGCGACCTTGAAGACATCGCCGGCAAGGCGTTTATCAACTACTATGAGCGGCTCTGAACATTTGTTCACAGTTTGTTTCTTGCAAGCATTTTGTGCATATTGTATAATATCTGCTAGCGGGCTTTGCCCCAGTATGAAACGGAGATGAACACGATGAAGAAAAGACTTGTCCTACTACTTACCATTGTACTTGCCCTGAGCCTGACGGGCTGCAACCTGGTTGTCAAAGACAAAGCCGTGGATATGCAGCGTACGGTGCTGACCGTCAACGGACAAAGTATAAACAAAGAAAGCTTCCTGCCCCGGTATGAAACCACCCTGGAAAGGCAGCGCCAGTTTGAGCAGATGCTGGCCGCCAACGGCATCACCGGCTACAACATGAGTGATGAAGATGTGGTCGAGCAAACCATGGATGCCATCATCCGCAACATGGTCATCAGCCAAAAGGCGGACGAAATGGACCTTTCCGCTCTTTCTGAGGAAGAGCAAAAGCAGGTACAAGATACCGCGCAAAGCGACTACCAGCAGAACCTTAATACCGTCAAGGCTGAATTCTTCGCGGGCAGCAATCTCTCCGAAGAAGAGCTTGAAAAGGCCATCCAAAAACAGGCGGCCGACCTTGGCATTACCCTGGAAAGCATGGCGGATAACGCCCTGAACATGCTCCTTGAAGAGAAGGTACGCGCCGAAGCGGTCAAGGACGTTACGGTGGAAGACGCTGCCGTGCAAGCGGAATATGACAGCCGTGTTAATGGCGACAAAACCCGCTATGAGGAAGACGTGACCGCCTACGGAAGCGACCGCCTGAGCGGCAAGGCCCCTTACTATGTGCCCGCCGGCTACCGCCTGGTAAAGCAGGTGCTTGTAAAGTTCGATGCTGAGTCCCAGGCCGCCATCGACGAAGCCAAAGCCGCCCTGCAACCTTATGAAGCAGCCGTTACCCAGGCGCAAAGCAACCTGGACGCAAACGCAGCCGCCATTGAAACAGCCGAAAGCGATGAAAAGAAGGCCGAGCTTCAGGCAAACACCGAAGCCCTGACCGCCCTCTTGGATACCGCTAAGAAGGAAGCCGAGCCTTTCCAAAAGGCGCTGGATATGGCGCTTGAAAAAGGTTATACCGCCATTTACCCAAAGGCCCAGGACATTTACCTGCGCGCCAATTTGGGCGAAAGCTTTGACGAATTGATCAAGGAATACTCCGAAGACCCCGGCCAGCCCGCTGAAGGCTACGCCATTACCGACGGCTTTACCCAGTTTGACAGCGCTTTTGTTGAGCCCGCCATGAAGCTTTCAAGCGTGGGCAACATCGCCCGCCCCTCCAAGGGCATTTACGGCTACTACATCCTGCAGTACGCTGGCGATGTGCAGGACGGCGCCATCAGCTTTGACGAAGTAAAAGAAAGCATCCACGCGGAACTGTTAAAAACCGCGCAGGACGAGGCTTTTACCGCAGCCGTACAGGCCTGGACCGACGCGTCAACCATTGAAAAATTTGTTGATCGGGTGCTTGACTAACTGATAAGAAAGACAAACGACGACGGGAGGTTCCCGTCGCCGTTTTTGTTTGCTTCTTTATTTAACCTTGAAGCGCCTTATCAATGGCCTTGGCGGCCGACTTGCCAGCGCCCATCGCCAAAATAACCGTAGCGGCGCCCGTCACGGCATCGCCGCCCGCGTACAAGTTTGGCACACTGGTGAGTCCGTCCTCGCCGTTGGTAATAATGCCGCCCCACCTTTCGGTTTCCAGGCCGGGGGTGGTCATTTTAATCAAAGGATTGGGCGAAGTGCCCAGCGCCATGATAACCAAGTCGCAGCTTAAAGTTTTTTCGCTGCCCTTCTTTTCAATGGGGCGCCGCCTTCCGCTTGCGTCAGGCTCGCCCAAGGTCATCTCGATCACTTCCATCCCCACAACATTGCCCTTTTCATCGCCCAAAATTTGGGTGGGATTGTGCAATAGCTGGAAGATGATGCCTTCTTCCATGGCGTGTTCCACTTCTTCCCTGCGGGCGGGCAACTCTTCCATGCTCCTGCGGTAAACGATGGTAACTTCCGAGCCCATACGCCTGGCGCAGCGGGCGGCATCCATGGCAACGTTGCCGCCGCCAACCACCACCACATGGTCCCCCCGAAGAATGGGGGTATGACTGCCAGGTTGTCCGGCTTTCATTAGGTTGATGCGGGTGAGGTATTCGTTGGCAGAGTACACGCCCGACAGCATTTCACCCGGAATACACATAAACTTGGGCAGACCGGCGCCTGACGCGATGTAAACAGCGTCAAAGCCTTCTTCAAACAATTGCTTTATGGTGTGCGTGCGCCCGATGACCTGGTTTAGCTTGATGGTAACGCCCATCCCTTCAAGCGCCTCAATCTCTCTTTGCACAATGTTTTTGGGCAGTCTGAATTCGGGAATACCATACACCAGCACCCCGCCCGCAAGGTGCAAAGCTTCAAATACAGTGACCTGATAGCCCCTTTGGCATAATTCTCCCGCGCAGGCAAGCCCGCTTGGCCCTGAGCCAATAACGGCCACCTGTTTGCCATTGGAGGGAACGGGCTGCATGTAGTCACAGCTTTGCTGCATGTACCAGTCGGCCACAAACCGCTCCAAGCGGCCGATGGCAACACTTTCGCCTTTAACACCGCGGGTGCATACACCCTCGCATTGACTTTCCTGGGGACAGACCCTGCCGCAAACAGCAGGAATGACGGTGTCTTTGCTTAAAATCTCATAGGCTTTTTGAAAATCCTCCTGTTCGATGGCAGCGATAAATTCCGGTATTTGAATGCCCACGGGGCAGCCCTTCACACAGGGACGGGTTTTGCACTGAATGCAGCGCTGCGCCTCCCTGACGGCGTCTTCTTTTGTGTAGCCTAAGGCCACCTCTTCAAAGCTTTTTATGCGCTCTTGCGGCAGTCGGGTGGGCATGGGCGTTCTGTCCAGCGCCATGCGGCTTTTCATATCCATTAGTTTTGCACCTCCAAGCGGTACAGGTTACACATCTCTTCCCTGTTTTCCTGTTCGTGTTCGTGGTAGATGCGGCTGCGCATCATGGCTTCGTCAAAGTCGATTAAGGAACCGTCAAAATCCGGCCCGTCTACGCAGGCAAAGACCATTTTTCCGCCGACGGTCAGGCGGCAGCAGCCGCACATGCCCGTTCCGTCCACCATGATGGCATTCATGGAAACGGTGGTGGGTACATTGTATTTTTCCGCGGTTTTCACGACAAACTTCATCATGATCAAGGGACCGATAACATAAATCATATCATAGCGCTTGCCTTCCCCCATCATCTTTTCAAGGGGTACGGTGACCACGCCCTTTTGGCCGTAGCTGCCATCGTCGGTCATGACTTGCAGGCTTTGAGAGGCCGTCCTAAACTCGTCTTCCAAAATCACCAGGTCCTTATTGCGAAAGCCGATGATGGTGTCCACCTCTGTCCCCTGAGCGCTTAGCGCCTGGCACAGAGGCAAAGCAATCGCGCAGCCAAGGCCGCCGCCCACCACACAGGCTTTTTTCACGCCCGCAATATCGGTAGGCTTGCCAAGCGGGCCAACAAAGGCAAAGATATTATCTCCCTCTTCCAGGGTGCTGAGTTCCATGGTGCCGCCGCCTTCGATTTGGAAGATAACGTCCACCAAGCCGTTTGCTCGGTCTGCCTTGGCGATGGTAAAGGGCAGGCGCTCTGAATTTTCCTTGCTTTGAAGGATGATAAACTGCCCGGGCTTTGCGTTTTTGGCAACATCGGGCGCCTGAACCCTGATGCGAATGACCTTGGCGCTAAGCCTTTGTTTTTTTACAATCTTGTACATCTTTTCTCCTACATCTGTTCAATGGTCACAAGTATTTCCATGGGGTGGGGTGGCGGGGGCGGAGGCGGGGGCGCCTTGACGAAAGGCAGCTTCACCCCCTTGCCCTCGACAAAGTCTCCAAGGGTTATGTTGGAATCCGCTCCGATAATTTTAAGCGCGCGCTGGGCGCCTCTATCCGTAGCGGGCACCGGCCTGAAGTTATTAACCAGACGGTCTTCGCTTGAAGACGGGTGCACAGGAATAAGCGTTGCTTGATGGCCGGTATACACCCCCTCTTCATCAAAAACAAAGCGTACCTGGACCAGGGCTGCCACGTCGGCATTTTCGCGGACGGCTCGGTTGCCGCCAAAAACCAGGTTGCCAAGGGAATAAAAAATGCTTTCATTTTTCCGTATCTCCACGCCCTGCAACACGTGCGGGTGATGGCCGATGACCACCGTCGCGCCATGAGCGATACAGAAATTGGCCATGTTGGTCTGCGTTTTTCCATGCCTTAGGGAATACTCCGTTCCCCCGTGCATGATGCCTACGATAGCGTTCACACCCAGAGAACGCAAGCGTTCAAAGGTTTGGGCAATGTCTGCCCTGTTCATGTAATAGTACGAGACATAGAAACTGACAAAGCCGATGCTGACCCCGTCTTTTTCATAAACATAGGCCTGATTGGCGCTTTCACAGTCCACAAACCAGGGAATGGAAAGCGCCTCCAGCGCGCCGGTGGTAGCTTCAAAGCCTTGGATGCCATAGTCCTCGGAATGGTTATTGCCAAGGCCTACTGCCTCGACGCTGCCTTCCACTAAAATTTCAGCATAGTCTAAAGGGGCACGGAAGTTGTAGGTTTTTTGTACCTTGCCCCGGGTCCCTTCATAAAAGGTGCCTTCCAGGTTGACGATGGTTAAATCATCCTTGGAAAAAATGGGATACAATCCGGAAAAAGGATAGTCCTTGCCGTTAATTTGAACCATTTGGATAAATTGGTCGGGGTCTTCCCAGTACTGGTCTTCCGAGCCAAGGGTGCAGTCGCCCCCAAAGGTGACAACGATTTCCGTAGCCTTGGCCACGGGGCTAAGCAAAATGAGCAACAACAGACAGTAGGTTAGGAACTTTTTCAAGCGTCAGCCTCCTCAACAGCTTTTTCAAAGGCAGGTAATAATAAACGGTACAGGACTTTGGCGTCCATGATGTGCATGCTTCCATAGGACAGGTGAAAAGCTTCTTCAAACAGGCGCCTGCCTGCTTTTAGGTGCTGCAGACAAAGGCTTGCCAACTGCTTTTCATCGTCCTTTAGCGGACAGCCTTGGTCAATCAGCCCAAGCATGCCTGACAGATAGCCGCCGAAAACCATATCAGCCAGGTTTTCTTCCAAATAATAAGCCTGGCCTTTCGCTTTCAAATCGGCTAAACAGATTTTAACATACGGTAAAACAGCCGTAAAGAAAAGCTGATAAACTGTGTCTTTTAATACAGGCCCGTCTTCATTGTCCAATAGAGCGGTCAGGATTTCGGGCTTGGCCACAACCTCCCAGCACAGCAGCAACAGGCGGTTGAGGGAGCCAGCCTCTTCCTCTGAAAGGGCTGCCAATTCCTCCTGTATATCTTCTTGCAGCAAAGCGGAAAGCGACTGAATTTTAGACGAAAAATGATAATAATAGCTGCCCTTGGTTGCGCCGATATAAGCGCATATATCGTCAATGGACGTGCTGCGGTACCCTTTGGATTGATATAGCGCTCTTGAAGCTTCAAGCAGCTTTGTTCGTGTACGCTGGCTTTTTGTCTGCATCCTGCCCTCCTAATGATATTCCACAACAGCCCTGACGGGCTCATACTGGCTGATATAGATCAGCTGTCTTTCTATGGCGGTGTCACCCCTGGTTTTTACAAGGTAGGTATTGACCACCTTCCCGTCAACGGGCAGGGAAATTCGCTTTTTTTGGCCTTTTTCAAGCTGGGTGTTTTGCCGGTAAACAGGCATGGTATCACATGGAATTAGGCGCTCAAGCTCTGCCTCCAGGTGAAGAACAAGCCCCGAATCGTCCTTGGTGCCAAGGACCATGCACTCAAGCTTGGCTTTTTTTACTTCAAATACCAAAAACACCGGGTTCATACGCGGGTTTTGCAGCACCAGGTCTTTTTGGCCATAGCTAACCCGGGCTTCAAGGCCCGCCTCAATGTTTTTGGGAATGGTATCGCTTGGCCAGCGTTCCTTAAGGGTAAGGCCTGCCCTCAGACCGCCGTGCATCAAAACGGTGGCCAGTTCGCTTGCCGCCTCTTCCTTTTCATAGGAACCCAGGTGCTGGTTGAATGAAAAGCTTTGCCTTGGCTGGATGGATAGGCCGTTGATCTTTTGGCAAAAATCCGTCACGTCTTCAGGATTTTGAATTTTTAATTCAAAGCTTGCCAGGCAAGAAAAACGATTGCGAAGCTCCACCTGCGTTACTTTGGGCACGCTTACAATGGGCGTTATCTTGATGGGTGTGCTTAAGTCTCCTTCATCAAGGGCTGCTACCATCGCCAGGTATAAAGCCTCTTCATCCACCATCAGGCCATTTTCTTCGGAGCTGGTGATCACTTCGCCCGAATCTTTGTTGTAGCCAAGGATGCTTGCGTCCTTGGCAGGCACTTGGTACAAGCCCGCAAGCTGGCTTGCCGCCTTTTGCACCTTTCTTGGGTCATAGCCTACTTTGGAATAAAAGTAGGCGCCGCTTTCCTTGGCCAGGCGCACTTCCCGCAGCCTCTGCGCAAAAGGAGATGCACCGCCGCTGTCTCCCGTGTTCCTGCGCCCAATGGTGAAGGCTTCAAGCAGGGTATCGTCCAAGTGCTCTTTTAAACCAAGGTCTTGGCTGGACAACCTGAACACCGAACCGCCGATATCCACCATCAGGTCAGATGAAAACTGCTTACTGACGGGCGACAGCATGTCCCTTGCCTGCTCAATGGTTAGTCCCCCAACGGGCACGCCGTTGATGTAGACGCCCTCAAAGAAAGTGCCACGCTGCATGCTGCCAAGTAAAGCGTTAAAATCCAGCTTTTGCTTGACTGCAAGCCCCGCCAGAGCCAAAACAACAAGAAATAACGCTGCCCAAAACAATGCCTTTTTGCGGCGGGGACGCTTTTTTTGTTGGGGTGGCGTACTGAATTGTTCCGGCGCTTTTTCTTCAGGCAAAGGCTGCCCTATATCCGGCACATAGGGCGCAAGGGGCACAAATTCGCCCTGTGACTCACCAGCCGTTTGCCGCTTGCCAAGCACCCCTTTAACCTCCAACACTCAATCGTGCTTCCATTGTAAAAAAGCCGGCTCCTATTGTCAAGAACGACAAAGGCCCGATGCCATGAAAAAGCACCGGGCGCTTGTATGATAAAGGTTATTGCTTAAAACAGCGGCTGCCCTGTCATCTCTTTGGGGATGGGCAGGTTCATTGCTTTGAGCATGGTGGGCGCAATGTCGCACAGCTTGCCGCCGTCCTTTAGCTCCTTGCCCACAAACTGGCTGCCGCAGGCAATAAAGGGCACGGGATTGGTGGTGTGAGCCGTCAGCGGTTCGCCCGTTTCATAGTCCACCATCTGGTCGGCGTTGCCGTGGTCGGCGGTGATAAACACCTGGCCGCCAAGCGCCAAGATTTGGTTGGCCAAGAGACCAACGCCCCTATCCACTTCTTTGACCGCCTCAACAGCAGCCTCAATAACGCCCGTGTGGCCAACCATGTCGCAGTTGGCGTAGTTGAGGATCATCACATCGTACTTGCCGGATTTAATCAGCTCTAAAGCTTCTTCGGTCACTTCGGGGGCGCTCATCTGGGGTTTTAAATCAAAGGTGGCCACTTCCTTATCGGAAGGAATGAGCACCCTGTCTTCCCCCGGATTGGACTTTTCCACACCGCCGTTAAAAAAGAAGGTAACATGGGCGTACTTCTGTGTTTCAGCGATGCGCAGCTGCGTTTTGCCAAGACCGGACAGGTATTCGCCCAAAGTATTGTCAAGCGTCTCGGGGGGATTGACCACCTTAAGCCCGGTAAAGGTTTCGTCATACTGGGTCATGGAAACATACTGCAGGGGCATAAAGCCTTTCTTGCGCTCAAAGCCGGTAAAGTCTTCCTGAATAAAGGAACGGGTTATCTGGCGCGCGCGGTCGGGCCTGAAGTTAAAGAACACGATGGAATCCCCGGCGTTGATGGTCCCAACGGGCTTTCCGTCTTTTTCAATCACGGTGGGGTTCATGAATTCATCGGTGATGCCTTTTTTGTAGCTGTCTTCCACCGCCTGATAGGCATCGGCGGCTTTTTCGCCCTCGCCCATCACCATGGCATCATAACCGCGGGCGACACGCTCCCAGATATTGTCCCTGTCCATGCCCCAGTAGCGGCCTTGCACGGAGGCAATTTGGCCAACGCCGATCTTTTGCATCTCCTCTGCCAGCTCCTTGATGTAGCCGGAACCCGAGGTAGGCGGCACATCGCGTCCGTCAAGCAGGGCATGCACATAGACCTTGTTAAGGCCGCGCTGTTTGGCCATTTCCAAAAGGGCATAAATGTGCGTCTGGTGGCTATGAACGCCACCGTCGGACACAAGCCCGATCAGGTGCAGGCTACCCTGTTCCTTCACGGCATCCATGGCCCAAATCAGGGGCTCTTTTTTGAAAAAGTCGCCCGTCTGAATGTCCCTGGTAATGCGGGTCAGCTCCTGGTACACAATGCGGCCGGCGCCGATGTTCAGGTGCCCCACTTCGGAGTTGCCCATCTGCCCATCGGGAAGGCCTACGTCCATTCCTGAAGCGCCAAGCTGGGTACACGGATACTGAGCCTTCAGGCGGTCCAGGTTGGGGGTGCCGGCCATGTACACGGCATTGCCTTCGTGTTTCTCGTTAATGCCCAGACCATCCATGATGATCAGGGCGGTTAGCTGTTTGTTCATGAAACTCAGTCCTCGTAGTTGACAACCTTAGCAAAGTCTTCTGCCTTTAAGGAAGCGCCGCCGATGAGACCGCCGTCAATCTGGGGCTGCGCCATCAGGCCCTTGACGTTCTTGGGGTTCATGGAGCCGCCGTACTGGATGCGAACAGCATTGCCAGCACGCTTGCCATACTTGGCGGAAATGGCATTGCGGATAACGCCGATAGTTTCATTAGCCTGTTCGTCCGTTGCGGTAAGGCCGGTACCGATTGCCCAAACGGGTTCATAGGCGATGATACAGGACTTGACTTCGCTTTCACTCATGCCCTCTAATGCAATCAGGGTCTGGTAGGTGACCAGGGCATCGGTATAGCCCGCCTCACGCTCTTCTTTCTTTTCGCCAACGCAGATGATAGGAATAAGGCCAGCTTTTACGGCCGCCAGAGAACGCAGGTTAACGGTCTGGTCGGTTTCGCCAAAGTACTGCCTGCGCTCTGAGTGGCCGATGATCACATACTTAACGCCACACTCCACCAGCATCTGGGCGGATAGTTCGCCCGTATAGGCGCCCGATTCCTTAAAGTGCACGTTCTGTGCTCCCACCTTGATGGCGGTGCCGCGGGTCGCGCGCACGGCGGCATGAATATCGACTGCCGGTACGCATACCACAACCGTGGGCTTTGCTCCCTTGACCAGGGGTTTTAATTCTTCAAGAAGCTGCTTGGCTTCTTCGGGGGTCTTGTTCATTTTCCAGTTGCCTGCAATGACGGGTTTTCTCATCTTCTTTGCCTCATTTCTTTATCATTCATGGTTCGTAAGGGTATGGTTACACTGTGAATACATAATATTGTACCCATTTTTATCAATAAACAAAATAATGGCTCCCGGTTTTCGCAAAATAGTGAAAACCGGGACCAAAGCTTACAATTATTTGTCGTTCAGGGCCGCAACGCCGGGGAGCTCAATACCTTCAAGGAACTCAAGGCTGGCGCCGCCGCCGGTGGAAATGTGGCTGATCTTGTCGCCAAAACCCATCTGCTCAACCGCTGCCGCGGAGTCGCCGCCGCCAACGATGGTGGTAGCATCGGAATCGGCCATGGCCTGGGCTACGGCCTTGGTGCCGTTTGCGAAGCTGGGCATTTCAAACACGCCCATGGGGCCGTTCCATACGACGGTCTTGGCTGCAAGAATTTCTTTGGCAAACAGCTCGCGGCTTTCCGGTCCGATATCAAGGCCCTCCCAATCCGCGGGGATGGCGCCGGTGGGGACAATCTGCTGGTTGGCATCATCGGCAAAGTTATCGGCTGCCACAGTGTCAACAGGCAGAAGCAGCTTTACGCCCTTGTCCTTGGCTTTTTGCAGAAGTTCCAGAGCCAGGGGCTTTTTGTCCTCTTCCAAGAGAGACTTGCCGATCTGGCCGCCTTGAGCAGCGATAAAGGTATAGGCCATGCCGCCGCCCACAATCAGGGTGTCTACCTTGTCAAGCAGGTTGTTGATGACGTTGATTTTGTCGCTTACCTTGGCGCCACCCAGGATAGCAACAAAGGGGCGCTCGGGCTTGTTGACAGCATCGCCCAGGAACTTGAGTTCCTTTTCAATCAGGAAACCGGAAACGCTCACGGGGATGTAGTGGGTTACGCCTTCGGTGGAAGCGTGCGCGCGGTGGGCAGTGCCAAAGGCATCGTTGACATACACTTCGCCATAGGAAGCAAGCTTTTTGGCAAACTCCGGCACATTCTTTTCTTCTTCAGCGTGGAAGCGGGTGTTTTCAAGCAGGGCGACTTCGCCGTCCTTGAGGGAAGCCACAACACGGTCGGCATCTTCACCGATCACGTCCTTGGCCATTTTCACTTCCTGATCCAAAAGCTCGGATAAACGCTTGGCAACGGGCGCCAGGGAATACTTCGGATTAAATTCTCCCTTGGGACGGCCCATGTGGCTGCAAAGCACCACCTTGGCCTTGTTTTCTACCAGGTACTTGATGGTGGGCAGAGCGCCGACAATGCGGTTCTCATCGGTAATGTTGCCTTCCTTGTCCATGGGAACGTTAAAGTCCACGCGCACAAGCACGCGCTTGCCTTGTACAGAAATGTCACGAACGGTCTTCTTATTCATATGATTACGGTTCCTCTCTATAATTGTATATTTTGAAGGCTTTAGCCTTGCGATCGATTTTATAGGCAGTCCAGCACGGAGCGGGCCGCCTCCTCATCCAAGATGAGGGTGTCGGGCGGATGGTGGCGTACAGCGGAAACGATGGCTTCGCCCTTATCCAGGCCGCAGGCCGCCGCCACAATGCGGCAGTCATCGCGCATGGTGTGCAACTCGGCCGATACCGAGGGAGTACGATAGACGGTGTGCCCGTCAATGTTAAAAAAGTCTCCAAGGCTTTCACCAACGGCGCCCAAGGTGAGCAGCGTTTCTTTCTGCGTTTCGCTCATGCCGCGGCGCCGGGCCATGACATCTGCCCGTCCAATGCCCATCACGACGATGGAAGCGCTGCGCATCAGCTCAATGGTTTCCCTAATGTCGGGGAGCTTCACCATTTCTTTTAGCGCCGCAATGCTCAAACCTTCGGGAAGGTGAATGAGACGGTACTGAGCGTTCATGCGGTTAGCCAGTTCGCCGGCCACCATGTTGGCCTGGGTTTGAATGTTGGTGGTCATGCCGCCGCGCGCGGGAACAACCATCACACCCGGCGCGCAGGGAACCATGGCCCGCGCGGTAGCCGCCATTGTACGGCCACCCGCAATGGCTACCACCATGTTGGGCTTCACCATCTGGCGCAGCCTATGGGCAGTGGCCCTGCCTACTTCTTGAAGGATTTGCTCTTCGTCACCCTGGCTTGAAACCACCGTGACGTTGGCAACATCCAGTTTGGACATGAGCATCTCTTCAAGCTTGCTAAGGGCAGTACCGCTGGGGCTAATCAGGTAGGCTTCAGAAAGCAGGGCCTCGCCCTCTTCGGTCATGACCATGCCGGCAGGTGAAAAGTTGATAAGCCCCTGGCGATTCAGGGCATCGGCGCAGGCACGAATTTCTCTTTCACTCATCATCACATGGGAAGAAGCGGCACGCCGGCCGATTGGCTGGTGTGCGTCGATAATCTGCAAAAGCTGCGCCCTGCGGATAATAATATCCAACTGATCGGGTGCCAGCTTCTGTAGCCAGGCACGGGAAATATCTTGCATCGCTTCCTCCCTTCGGGTGAATTTTGGCCCATCGGGTTTATTATAAGCCTATAGGGCCATTGTTTTCAAGCAAAATAAGCTTGATTCGCTCTTTTTTTGGGACAAAAAATCATTTCGGGCGGATTTTGTCCCGATATAAGAATCAGGTAAATGTATATTTTTTGTATTTTATTAACCTCAAAGTATACATCATAAATACCATTGAAGGAGAGAATGAGCCATGCCTAATTTCTTAATTATTGCCGATGACCTGACTGGCGCCAACGCTACAGGCGTCCTCCTAAGCAAGCTGGGATATGATACCAAGACGCTCCATCGTTGAAATCGCAGGCCCCTTGGCGGTCGGCCTTGTCATCACCCACAGTATCGTTCCCCCCACGCCCGGTCCTCTTGGCGTTGCGGGCACTTTCGGGGTAGACGTTGGCTTGTTCCTGCTTATCGGTATTGGTGTCTCTATTCCGATGATGATCACCGCTACCATCTACACCCAGTGGCTGGGCAAGAAAATTTATCAGCTGCCCGGCGATGAAGCAGGCGAATGGATTCGTCCCGAAAAGAGGGAAGCCATCCAGTAAGCGGATGCCATGACCGCGGATAAAGAGCTGCCTTCCGCCTTTGAAAGCTTCATGCCCCTGATTGTCCCCATCATCCTCATTCTTTTAAAGAACGTCGCAAGCGCCCTTGGCGTTGACCCCGCCTCTACCGTAGGCAAGGCCATCACCCTGCTTGGCGACCCGATCATCGCTGTTGGCGCGGGCCTCTTGCTCTCCATTTTCGTGCTTGGCCGCAACCTAGACCGCAAAACCGTTCTGGATGAGATGGACGCAGGTATCAAATCTTGCGGTATCATCATCCTGGTAACCGGCGGCGGCGGC
>CAYFTJ010000007.1:0-4219 GCA_964346155.1 uncultured Oscillospiraceae bacterium | reverse complement strand
GGCGGCCTCTTTTTTATACATCAAAAAAACAGGATTGGTACACCAAAAGTACAGAAAAAGCATTGTTTTTGACCGCATGAACTCATACAATAAATCTAAATAACTAAGCAAGGAGCAAGCCATGAATCCGTATGTGCAAAAGGTGCTTTCAGACCTTGAAAAACGCTGTCAACACGAGCCTGAATTTGTACAGGCCGCCCGCCTTATCCTCACTTCCGTTTCGCCGGTGATTGATAAACATCCTGAATATGAAAAGGCCGCCCTGCTGGAAAGCCTGATGGAGCCCGAGCGCGTTATCTCTTTTAAGGTGCCGTGGGTAGACGACAAAGGCCAAACCCATATCAACAGGGCGTGGCGGGTACAGTACAACAGCGCCATCGGCCCTTATAAGGGCGGCATTCGCTTCCATCCGTCTGTTACGATGGGCACGCTGAAGTTTTTAGCCTTAGAACAGACCCTCAAAAACGCCTTGACGGGCCTACCCATGGGCGGTGGCAAAGGCGGCTCCGACTTTGACCCCCGCGGCAAGTCCGATGCCGAAGTCATGCGCTTTTGCCAGAGCATGATGAACGAACTGTATCGCTATCTGGGCGAAAATACCGACGTCCCCGCCGGTGACATCGGCGTTGGGGCAAGGGAAGTTGGCTATATGTTCGGTCAATACAAGCGCCTTGAAAACAAGTTTGTGGGCGTATTTACCGGCAAGGGGCTTTCCTTTGGCGGCTCCAACATGCGCCCTGAAGCAACAGGCTTTGGCCTTTGCTATTTAACCCAGGCCATGCTAAAAACCGTAGGCAAGTCCCTTGACGGCAAACGCGTGGTAATTTCGGGTTCGGGCAACGTGGCCATTTACGCTGCCCAAAAGGCCACCGAGCTTGGCGCAACAGTTGTTGCCATGAGCGATTCGGATGGTTATGTTGTGGATGAAGACGGCATCAAGCTGGATTGGATTAAAGACTTGAAATTCAAGCAGCGCGCCAGAATCGGCCGTTATCCTGAAATCGGCTCCGGCCAGTATTTCCAGGGCTGTCAAAACATCTGGACCGTGCCTTGCGATATTGCCCTTCCTTGCGCCACGCAAAACGAACTGCCCCTGGAAGGCGCGAAGGCTTTAGTTCAAAACGGCGTCATCGCCGTGGCGGAAGGCGCCAACATGCCCACCACCCCCGATGCCATCACCTACCTGCAAGAGCATAAAGTACTCTATGCCCCGGGCAAGGCAGCCAATGCCGGCGGCGTATCCGTCAGCGGCCTTGAAATGAGCCAAAACAGCCTGCGCCTCTCCTGGCCCAGGGAAGAAATCGACAGCCGGTTGCATGGCATTATGGAAAACATCTTTAAAAACGTTCAAAAAGCCGCCCAAACCTACGCCGACGATCCCACGGACTACGAAACGGGCGCCAACATCGCCGGCTTTGTAAAAGTGGCCGAAGCCATGATGGCGCAGGGCGCGGTTTAAGGTATATTTTTAGCAAAAATAGCCCCGGCCCCCTTGCAATTGGCAAGCCAAATGAGTAACATGGTACCGGCAAATAAATTGAGGAGGTGACACATGGTTTTTCTATGGAAAGAAAACCCTGTTGTCGCCTCCCTGTCTTTTTCGGGCACCGCCTGAATTTCTTTTTGAAGGGAGCTTTGGATGAAAATCGGCTTTGATCATGAAAAATACACCGCCTTGCAGTCGGAGCAGATCATGCGCCGAATTGAAAGGTTCGATGGGAAACTTTACCTTGAATTTGGCGGCAAGTTGTTTGACGACCACCACGCCGCCCGCGTGCTGCCGGGCTTTCATCCCGACTCCAAAATTGCCATGCTGGCCAAGGTGAAAGACTTGGTTGAAGTGGTCATGGTGATCAGCGCCGACGATATCCAGAAAAACAAGGTTCGTGGCGACCTTGGTATCACCTACGACTCGGATGTTCTGCGGCTGATAGACGCTTTCCGCCAATATGGCCTATATGTCGGCTCTGTGGTCATTACCCGCTACGGCGGGCAGGCCCACGCCAGCGCCTTTCGCGACAGGCTCTTAAAGTTCAACATTCCCGTGTACCTGCACTACACCATCGACGGTTACCCCACCAACATCCCGCTGATCGTGTCGGACGAGGGCTTTGGGAAAAACGATTTTATCCATACCCGCCGCCCCTTGGTGGTAGTCACAGGTCCCGGCCCCGGCTCCGGCAAAATGGCCGTGTGTCTTAGCCAACTCTACCTTGAGCACAAGCGGGGCATTAAGTCGGGCTACGCCAAGTTTGAAACCTTCCCCATCTGGAATTTACCGCTTAAACACCCCATCAACATGGCCTACGAAGCTGCCACCGCCGACCTTGGCGATATGAACATGCTGGACCCTTTCCACCTTGAAGCCTATGGCGTCAAAGCCACCAGCTACAACCGGGATGTTGAGGTGTTCCCCGTTCTCAACGCGATATTCGAAGGCATTTGGGGCAAGTCCCCCTACCAATCGCCCACGGACATGGGCGTTAATCATGTGGCAGATGCCATTGTGGATGAACAAGCGTGCATTGATGCCGCCAAGCAGGAAATCATCCGCCGCCTGTATACCGCTAAGTGCGATGTGAAAAAGGGATTAGCTAAGGAAGAGCTGGTTGCCAAGCTGGATTTATTGGAAAAGCAGGCGGGCGTCAGCCACCTTGACCGTCCCGTGATTGAAGCTGCCCGAAAGCGCGCCGAAAGGGAGGACGCTCCCGCCGCCGCCCTGCAAACGGACGATGGCGCCATCATCACCGGCGGCACGAGCGATCTCCTAGGCCCCTCGGCGGCGCTTATACTCAACTGTGTGAAATACTTTGCGGGCATCCCCAAAGAGGTTCAGTTGATCACCCCTGAGGTCATCGGTCCCGTGCAGAGCCTAAAGCTCAACTACCTTGGCAACCGCAACCCAAGGCTGCACTCGGACGAAATCTTAATCGCCCTGTCCATCACCGCAGCCGCTAGCGAGGACGCCCAAAAAGCCATGGAGCAGCTCCCCAGGCTCATCGGCTGCGAGGCTCACCTGTCGGTCATCCCCTCCCCCGTCGATGCCGACATCTTCCGGCGGCTGGGCGTGAACCTGACCAGCGACCCGCAGTATCAGATACAGAAGCTTTATCATAAGTAAAGATTACAACAAAGCCTCCGGTTAAAATCGCCACGGAAGTTCTGTGGCGATTTTAGCTGAGGGCTTTTATACTCATCTCAGGTAAGACTGGCTTTTGATTTTTTGTTTTGGCAAAGGGCGGCGAAGGAGGCGTAGTGGCCCCTACGCCGACTGAGCCTCCCAAAGCCAAAACGAGTAAGACCCGCTCAGGAAAAGCTTTTCTTATTTGAGCTGAGTATTATATATACTATTCAAACGTCCCCTGGCGCAGCTCCATTTGGGGGGCAGCAAAGCGCAGGCCCGCGTCTTTGATCGCCTTGGCTACATTCTCCGTCAAATCAAGCCTGGTGGTCCACCAATCTTCCCGGCGGGTAAAAGCACGCAGGGTAAACACCAGCGTACCCCCTGACACATCATTCAGCCGCACCTCAATGCCGGTTTCCTCGCTCACCTTGGGATGCGCCTTTGCAACATCGTATATCAGCCTATTCACCTGGTCGATGTCGGTATCCAGAGGCAGTGAAAAGCTAAAATCAATCCGGCGAAAGGGACTTTGGCTCATGTTGGTAATGACACCATTGGAAAGCGTGCCGTTGGGCAACACAATCGTCCTCCTGTCCGGCGTCTCCAGCGTCGTATAAAAAATACCGATCTCCTTAACCACCCCGGCGTCGTCCCCCGCCTTGATAAAATGCCCCACCCGAAAGGGATGGTACAAAAGAATCATCAATCCACCTGCCAGGTTGCTTAGCGACCCTTGCAGAGCAAGACCGATGGCAAGGCCCGCAGAGCCCATCAGCGTCACAAAGGAGGCGCTTGGCACCCCCAGCCTTATGGCCGCCATTACCACCAGCATCAGCTTTAAACCAATCGACGCAAAACTGTTAACAAAGGTTACAACGCCCTTGTCCAGCTTGCTCTTTTCCAGCGCCGCTCTCAGCAGGCGCAGAACCCAGCGGATAACTAACCACCCTACAAAAAACATAGCCAGGGTACCAATCAGGTTCAGCACGCTATCCGCCATGGCCTTGGTAAAAAAATCCATGACTGTCTTTACAATGTCTTCCATAACAATCTCCTGTCATCGCTTACACGCGTCAAAAAAATCACACAAAAGGG
>CAYFTJ010000006.1:0-55161 GCA_964346155.1 uncultured Oscillospiraceae bacterium | reverse complement strand
ATGAACATCAAAGAACAAGTGTTTACTGAAACTGGCAACTGGTACAAGGGTAACTTACACGCCCACACCACCAATTCGGATGGCAGGTTGTCCCCCGAAAAGAGTGTCCTTGCCTATAAGCAGCATGGCTATTCCTTCATGTGCCTGTCCGACCATGATTATTACACAGACTTAAGGGAGCAGTTGAATGATGAAAATTTTATCATCCTGCCCGGTCTTGAAGCCAGCATCCGCTTGATTGATACCTCTCAAATTGCCGGCATCGACGTTGATAAAATCACAAATGGAAAAGGCCACATGGTCATAAGCCAGGATGAATATAAAGAACTGACACGCAAGTACAAAGGTTTTCACACCATAAAAACTCACCACATCAATGCTTTTCTTGGAAATAGCAAAATGCAAAAAGCAGCCGGCGACAACTGCTTTAAGGGAAATGAGCTCACACCCTACCACATCTATTTTGATACCTGGGACGGTGTCAAGGCTGCGCAGGATATGTCGGACTATTTAAAATCAAGGGGATGTTTTACCTACTACAACCACCCCATCTGGTCACGGGTGGATACCGAAGATGTGGTGGGCATCCAGGGTTTTTGGGCCATCGAAATCTATAACTATGCCACGGTCAATGAGTGCGGAGAAGGTTTTGACACCTACTTTTGGGACAGCATGCTAAGAAAAGGCCATGCCATCAACGCCGTCGCAGCCGACGACAACCACAATGGGGGTGTTTATCCTGAAAGCTTTGGCGGCTATGTGGAAGTACAGGCGGAAAATCTTACCCACGACAACATCGTTAACAGCCTGTTGGAAGGAAGATATTATTCCTCTAACGGCGCCAAAATTACTCAATGGGGTGTTAAAAACAATAAAGTCTATGTCGCCTGCCCAAACGGCCAAAGAATCAACTTCATTTTCGGCGGGCATATAGGCGCCAGCAAATCGGTCGTTCAGGTCAGCGGTATTCCGCTTACCTATGTGGAGTGCCCCATGAGCGGCAGAGAAACCTATGTGCGCATTGAAGTGATCGACGAACAAGGCAAATGGGCATGGACCAACCCCATGATGCTAAAGTAGAAAAACAAAGGAGAAGAACATGTACTGGGACACACACCTGCACTGTCATTTTTCAGCGGATAGCAAAGCAACACCAGAAAAAATGATCAAAGCGGCTATCGATAAGGGACTAAATGGAATCTGTTTTACAGACCATATGGATTTTGAATATACTTCCGGAAAACCATTCAGCTTTCATCCGGATCCATACTTCAAAGAATTGGGCGTCTTACAGGAAAAATACCAAGGTGTTTTTCCAATTCGCATTGGTGTGGAGCTCGGCTTGCAGCCTTATTTAAAAGAATCTCATGAGCAATTGGTCACGGGCTATGCTTTTGACCAAGTGATTGCTTCCTCTCACTTTGTTAATGACCGTGACCCCTATCAGCCTGAATTTTACCAAGGCAGGAGTGAAGAGGAAGCTTATAGGGAGTATTTCTCAGGTACCCTTGAATACATTGAGATTTTTGATAACTACGATGTATTTGGTCATATCGATTACGCGGTACGCTATGGTCCCAACAAAAACAAGTACTACAGCTACGAAAAATACAGGGATATCCTTGATGAGATCCTCAAAACAATCATCGAAAAAGGCAAGGGTATTGAAATTAATATGGCCGGATACAAATATGGTTTGGGCCAGCCCAACCCGTCAATCGATGTCATTAAAAGATACAAAGAATTGGGCGGTGAAATTTTAACAATCGGCTCCGACGCGCACAGGCCCGAACACGTCGCTTATGATTTTTTTAGGTTAAAAGACATACTCGCCCATGCCGGTTTCACCCATTACACGGTATTTGAACAAAGAAAGCCTGTATTCTATCAGGTGCCGTAAAACAAAGCATTCGCAAACAGCAGTTGAACTAATCAACGGTATCAATCACATGGATAGCAATGAAAGAAACGGAAAAGCAAACGAAATAAAGAAAATAACCGTAGACTACCATAGGCTTACCAAAATCAAGCCCGAAAAAGGGTCAGAGGGCGCCGCCTCAGATTACATTATATGGGAATATACGGAACAGCTAACAATCGACAGGGAAACAGAAACCCTTGAACTTGTTCAAGATATCGGTCCCCACCGTAAAGCCGCGCACAAATATTAAGGTAGGAGATGATATTGAAAGTCTGCTTCATTGCTTTCACCCTGAATATTTGTTTTCTCATATCGAAGGCAACCCCGATGATGTCATCGACACGCCTGATGAAACTAAAAACTATCTGATTACCATTGAGTATACAAACGATCAGCTGCGGTTTATCACGGGCAGTTTTGACAAATACGGGCTGCCGGATGATTTTGCCAAGGCCACCATGGAAGATTGGCAAAAACAGGTGGATGAAAAACTGGAAGAGCTTTCTTCCCGTTACGATGCTGTCTACCTCATTGGCCACTCAATGGGAACGCTGTTTAGCTTACAGCGAATGAATCACCCCAAGATAAAAGGCTTGTTTCTGCTTGCCGTTCCCCTATCCATTTATTTAAAGCCAGGACCCCTGCTTGCTAAGACCCGTTACGCTATCGATATCAAAAATAATCCCGAGCATACCCCTGTCGACCCTATGATGGGCGTCGAGCCAGACACAAAGCTGTGGAAGTACGCCAAATTGCTGCCCAATTTACATTCGCTTTTAATAGAAATCAGGCGAACAAAAGACTTTTTAAAGAAAGAAAGGCCAAAAATTCCCTGCGTTATATATCAGTCCAGCAAAGATGAGATGGTTGGGCACAGCGCCGCTAAACTGCTTGAAGAAACAGGTTTTTCCGTCCGGTGGCTCAAACACTCTTCCCACTATGTGTACGCAGCCGAAGACGCAGAAATCTTAAAGCAGGCCTTTGTTCAATGGATTGAATAACTTTATTTATTCTCTTTAAAAGTTATCAGGATTGAAAGGTTGATAATACTTGCAATCCTGATTTTTATTTTGTATAATATTTGTGTTCATTACAAAGTTGAAATGATTATGGAGTGCAATTGAAACCAAACCTTGAACAATTAAAACAGGCACTATGTGAACGCAAGATTCACCTGTCCATTCATCGGGTGAAGATTTTAGCCTATCTGCATGAAGTTGTCGGCCATCCGACGGTAGATGAAATTCATCTGGCCTTGCTTGAAGAACTGCCCAGCCTATCCAAAACCACCGTATACAATACCCTGCGGCTTTTAAAAAACGCGGGGTATTGTTCAGGTAGTTAATATTGATGAAAGCGAAGCAAGGTATGACTTAATCACTAGAATCCATGGCCATTTCATGTGCGAATGCTGCCATTTGATTGAAGACTTTCCCCTGCCCGACAGCGTGCTTGAAATAGACCTTTCAAGCGACTACAAGGTTACCGAAAAGAAAGTCTATTTCAAAGGCATTTGCATGAGCTGTCAAGAAAAAGTAAAAGAAGGAGGATGTTGAATGACAAAATACGTCTGCGCCGTCTGCGGTTATATCTATGACGAACAGGCAGGTATTCCCGGTGGCGGTATCAAGCCGGATACAAAGTTTGAAGAATTTCCCGATACCTGGCGCTGTCCCCTGTGCGCTGCGGGTAAAGATGCGTTTAAAAAGCTGGAATCATCGCAAGAAAACGCTCAAAAACCGGTAACCGCTCTCAAGCTGGAAGACACGGGAGAGTTTTCACCCCTTGAAATGAGCGCTCTGTTATCCAACCTGGCAAGAGGAGCAGAAAAACAGTACAAGCCCCAAAAGGAACAACTGTTTGCTGAGCTTGCGGATTACTTCAAACAGGCAACCCCTCCCGCAAAGAATGCAAACCTTGAGCAGCTATTAGACCTTGTCAGCCAAGACCTGGATGAACTCTACCCCCACGCAAATGCCCTGGGCAAAGAAAAAGGAGACAGAGGCGCCCTTCGCGCCCTTACATGGTCGGAAAAAGTCAGCCGCATTGTTCAGTCTTTGCTGAGCCGCGCATTAAAAGAGGGAGGCGACTTTGCTGAACAGGAAGATGTATATGTATGCACCATTTGTGGCTTCATTTACATCGGCGATGAACTGCCCGAAATCTGCCCCGTATGCAAGGTACCTAACTGGAAGTTTGAGAAGGTAGAAGGGAGGCAGTCCGCATGAGCAAAAAGTACGCTGTTAGAAACATTCGCCTTTGCACCAAGGATTGTCTGTGCCTCTACGTATGCCCAACAGGCGCCACCGACACCGAAAACAGCATCATTGATGTGGAAAAGTGCACCGGCTGCGGCGATTGCGCAGCTGCCTGCCCTTCCGGCGCTATTTCCATGGTGCCCTACGAATACCCCAAGCAGCAAGTCAAGGAACACGAGGTTGTCACTGCCCTTCATCACCTGGTGCGCAGCAAAACAAGCCAAGAAAACATCGCCGCGTCATTAGGCGGCAAACTAACACAAGCGATTGAAAAATCCAATCGTATTATGGCGGAAGATCTATTAAGAGAGGCCGGCTATATGCTCCCCCAGAGCGCTAACGCCCAAGCCTTTCTCAAATCCCTCAAAGAGAAGGATTGGCCCGAAGACTTCCCCAAGAAAACAGTCGATAAGCTGATTCAGCTTTATCATAATAACCATCACAATAATATTTTGGAGGAGAACAAAATGGTTAAGTATCGTTGCACAGTCTGTGGTTACATTCACGAAGGCGAACTGCCGGAGGACTTCATTTGCCCCCGTTGCAAGCAGCCAGCTTCTGTGTTTGTAAAAGTTGAAGAAGAAAAGAAAAGCGCCAACAAGTACGCCGGCACCAAGACCGAAAAGAACCTGCAGGAAGCTTTCGCGGGTGAAAGCCAGGCCAGGAACAAGTACACCTACTTTGCTGAAGTCGCCAAGCGCGAAGGCTATGAGCAGCTGGCGGAAATTTTCCTGATGACCGCCCGTAACGAGCAGGAGCACGCCCGTCTATGGTTTGACGCTCTTGGCGGCATCAACGGCACCGCCCAGAACCTGGTTGACGCTGCCGCCGGCGAAAACTATGAGTGGACCGACATGTATGACCGTTTCGCCAAGGAAGCCGATGAAGAAGGCTTTGCTGATTTGGCCGAAGCTTTCCGCAAGGTGGGCGCCATCGAAAAGGCCCATGAAGAGCGCTACCTTAAGCTGCTTGACAACGTGAATATGCAGAAGGTCTTTGAAAAGAGCGAGCAGACCATGTGGGAATGCCGTGTTTGCGGACACCTGGTTGTCGGCAAGAAGGCCCCCGAATACTGCCCCGTTTGCAAGTATGCCCAGAGCTTCTTTGAAGTGCGCGCGGAAAACTATTAATTGATAGACTAACTCAAAAGACACCCGCAAATCGCGGGTGCCTTCAACCTGTCGACAAAGTCCCATGCTTATGAGCTGGGATTTTGTTTATTTAATACTATGTCACTTTTAGAGTAGCCATTTTATCGCAGCGGATTTTTTTGTTTGGTAAAGCCTGATGAAGGAGGCATAGTGGACCCTATGCCGACTGAATTAGGCACAGCCAAAAAGTAAAAGATGCGTGAGAAAAGGCTAATTTAAAGGTGACATAGTATAAGGAATAAACTTCATAATTAATGAACGGAATCCGTGTGCAATATGGTAAAATAGGGATAGTAATAACCGAGGTATTTTAGCGATGATGACAAGAAACGCGGATGATTATCGAAGTCAAATTCTGATGTATTTGTGCATAGATGATTTAGTGCCTTACGATCACTTGCTGCGCCAAATTGACTCAGCTATTGATTGGACGTTTATCTACGATTTGGTAGAAGACAAATACTCACCCAATGAAGGTAGGCCGAGCATGGATCCTGTCATGCTCATTAAGTTGCCATTCATTCAATATCTGTATGGCATTCGCAGCATGCGTCAGACCATAAAAGAAATCGAGGTCAATGTGGCCTACCGCTGGTTTCTTGGTTTGGGTTTGCACGAATCGCCCCCTCATTTTTCTACTTTTGGAAAGAACTATACCCGCCGTTTTAAGGATACTGACCTGTTTGAGCAGATTTTCCAGCATATTTTACAAGAATGTTATCGTCATGGTTACGTTGATCCAAGTGAAGTGTTTATTGATTCCACACACGTAAAAGCGCGCGCCAATACGCATAAAAAGCGTCGTGAGATAGCTCATAAAGAAGCATTATGCTATGAAGCAAAGCTAAAAGAGGAGATTGCTCAAGATCGTGCCGCTCATGGAAAGAAGCCGTTGAAAGATAAAGACGATGAAGGCGATGGTGATACCGGTCGTGGTGAAGAAAAAGGAATCAAGGTCAGCACGACAGATCCCGAAAGCGGTTGGTTCCACAAAGGCGAGCATAAACAGGTCTTTGCCTATGGGGTAAGTACCGCCTCAGATAAACACGGCTGGATATTAGGCTACGATGTGAGCCCTGCCAATGAACATGATAGTAAAACCTTTTTAGGCTTATTTTGGTGTGTGATAAACTTCTACTGTCATTCATCTTCGATGACAAACCTCCTTTGCTTATGATGCGGTTGCCAGACCTGCTCAATTGTAGCAAAGGAGGTTTCTGATAGCTAAAGCTTCTTTATTCCACCAGCTCTGCTGGTGGTTTTGTGGGCTAAAGCGCCGCACAACAAAGCGGCTTTAGCATAACTGCCAAAGCCGCTTTGTCGACAGGCTGAGGCACTCCGTCAAGGGTGCCTTTTTTATTTAATCTTCTTGCTCAACAAAGCTTTCTAAATATAGCCATAGCTCATCAAACCCCTGAAGGCGGAATAACGCGCCCTCCCCTTTGACCGTCGCTTCCAGGTTCCGGCCGTTCAAAGATATAAAGCTGCTGGTTCCGTCCTGCCAAAGGATGGTGATGGAGTTGTTGATGTTGCTTGTCGGCTCATTGATTCTATCTTTTACTTCGACCATGGCCAAAAGACTGGCAGCATAGGCAAGCTCTTCACTGTCTACCAGCAACACTTCCTTGGTTAAACCGTCTTGGTGGAGAGTAGCTTGAAGCGCTCGAGGCAGGGTGTCCGGCAACTGCTTTAGTTTAGCGTCAGGCAAAAACATAATCAGCTTTTCACCGACGATATACGGCTCCTGCGTAGGTGAAACGCTTGCTGCCACCTGCTCCTCTTCCTTAGGAGGTTCGCTTGTATTTTTACAGCCCGATAAAAACAAAAGAGATAGGGCAAGTAAAAGCACAAAGTATCGTTTGAACAAAGGTCTTCCTCCTCTTTAAATTTCTTAGTCATATTTTAACACATAATACCCTTGCTTGTCCTATGCTTTTTTTATCAACAATTATGTTGTATAATAAGCTCAAATAGGAGGATATTATGCGAGAAATCATTATTCAATCATGGGAAGATTTGCAAAAAGCTTGCTTTGAAGGAGCGTGGGAACCAAATATCAGGCGCTATCGCAACAACCGTGTTTTTCGCGGGGTAACCGATTGCAAGTGGGAATTGCTCCCCTCCCTTAACAGACAATGTCCGCATAACCTGGGGCTTGAAAAGCATATCATTCGAAACTTTCGTAAGTACGGCTATACCGACTTAGTAAACGCCCACTCTTTCTGGCAAGTGATAGCCATGGGCCAGCAGTTCGGTTTACCCACAAGGCTGCTTGACTGGACTTACAGTCCCCTGGTTGCGGCACACTTTGCAACCGAAGATACCGAAGGCTATGACCGCGACGGGGCTATCATCTGCTGCGACGCCGATATCATAAACGAGCTGTTGCCAAAATCTTTTCGTGACCTATTGGACCGTGAATCCTGCTCCATTTTTTCCATGGAAATGATGGACTCTTTGGCGCATGATTTTACTGAGTTGGCCAGTTTAAGCGACCATCCCTTTGCCTTCTTTTTCGAGCCTGCCAGCGCTGTTAACCGAATCGCCAACCAATATGCTCTTTTTTCAATCACCAGCGATCCCAAGGTGATTATCAATACGCTGCCCGGAAGCGAGGAAGCTTTTACGCGTGTTGTCATTCCTGCCGAAAACAAGCTCGAAATCCGCGACAAGCTGGATTACATCAACATTTCCGAACGCATGATATATCCCGGCCTTGACGGCATCAGCAAATGGATTGCCCGCCGCTATGCCCCCTTGGGACATCTATATAACGCCAGGAAAAACGGCAATTAAAAAAGACCACACCTTTTACTTGCACCCCTTGCTAACCGGGTGCTTTTTTGTGCGGTCTTTGATAAGCAAAAATTTAGACTTCGATTTTACCTTCCGGCGGATGCAGATGCTCGTATCTGGCAAGCGTTTGAGCAACTTCGGTTTTTAAAAACTCTTCCGTCTGCGTTTTCGCGCAGCCGATATAGAGGTTTTGGTCAAGGAGCTTGGCAATTTCTGTTTCATCCAGGCCAAAGTCTTCATCCTTGGCAACCAGGTACAAAAGATTATTTTCCAGTCCCTTTTCCTTGACTTCTTTGCCGGCTTCCATGGCATATACCCTTAGCTTTTCATGCAAGGTTTGACGGTCGCCGCCTTTTTTAACCGCTTCCATTAACAGATTTTCGGTCGCCATAAAGGGCAGTTCACTGTCCAGATGTTTTTCGATCATCTTGGGATACACAACCAGACCATCGACTACACTGTCAAATAGTACCAGAAGGCCGTCCACAGCTAAAAAGCCTTCGGAAAGACTGATGCGCCTGTTGGAACTATCGTCCAGCGTGCGTTCCAGCCACTGCTGGGAAGCAGTTATGGCGGTATTTTGCGCATTGGCAATCAGGAACCTGGCAATGCCCGCCATGCGTTCTGATCGCATGGGGTTGCGTTTGTAAGGCATAGCGGATGAGCCGATTTGATGCTTGCCAAAAGGTTCTTCCACTTCTTTGAGGTGCTGAAGCAAGCGAAGGTCATTGCTAAACTTATGAGCCGATTGCGCAATCTGTGAAAAGAGATTGAGAATCATAGAATCCTGCTTGCGGGAATAAGTTTGCCCCGAAACAGGCACGGCTTTTTCAAAGCCCATGCGATGAGCCACATAGGCATCCAAGGCCTTGACCTTTTGGTGGTCCCCATCAAACAGGTCAAGGAAAGAAGCCTGGGTACCGGTGGTGCCTTTGGAACCAAGCGGAAGCAAGGTATCAAGTACGTGCTGTGTTTCCTCAATATCAAACAGTACGTCCTGCAGCCAAAGGGTGGCGCGCTTGCCTACAGTGGTTGGCTGGGCTGCCTGGAAGTGCGTATAGCCAAGGGTGGGTAAACCGGCATATTCTTTACAGAATTTACTGAGCTTACGGGCCACTTCCACTAAGCGGGCAAGCACCACTTGCAAGCCTGCCCGCATAATCATCATATCGGCATTGTCGCCAACATAGCAGCTTGTTGCACCGAGATGGATAATGGGCCGCGCTTTGGGACATATATCCCCATAGGCATGCACGTTGGCCATAATATCGTGGCGCAGCTTTTTTTCATGAGCAGCGATTGCTTCCAGATCAATGTTATCCACCTGTTCTTTCAGCTCATTGATCTGCTCATCTGTAATTGAAAGCCCCAAGGCCTTTTGTCCTTCAGCCAAAATAATCCAAAGCTCACGAAACAGCTTTGTGCGGTAGCGTACGGAAAACAGCCCCTGCATCCATGGGCTTGCGTAGCGCTCAGAAAAAGGGGAAACATACCGGTCCCCTGCATGAAACTTACTCACCGACACGCACCACTTTGATCAGGTTGGTTCTGGCCTCGGCATGAAGCGGTACGCCGGCGGTAAGAACCACTGTGTCGCCCGGCTCAACCAGCCGTGCTTTTTTTGCAGTGTAAACGGCCTGTTCAAAGAGAATATCCGTTACCCTCTCTTCACCCATCAACAGGGCAGTAACGCCCCAAGACAGGGACAGCTGACGCTGAGTCTCGGCACTGGGGGTGCAGGCAATGATCGGTATTTCAGGGCGGAAACGGCTAATCATCTTGGCGGTGCCGCCTGATTTGGTAACAGTAATAATAGCCTTGGCATTCAGCTGATAAGCTATTGAGCAAGTGGCGTGAGAGATGGAATCGCTGATGTTTGAGGTTCTATCGTCGCCGGCATGCGCAAAAAAGCGCTTTGCATAGTCGATATCCTGCTCCGCCCTTTCGGCAATGCGGGCCATGGTACGGACGGCTTCGACGGGATATTTGCCGTTGGCCGTTTCACCTGAGAGCATAATAACGCTGGTTCCATCGTAAATGGCGTTGGCTACGTCGGACGATTCAGCACGGGTAGGACGAGGGTTGCGCACCATGCTTTCAAGCATCTGGGTGGCGGTAACAACCTGCTTGCCTGCCATACGTGCTTCTTTGATGATGTATTTTTGAATAACGGGCAATTCTTCCAGCGGAATTTCTACACCCATATCGCCGCGGGCAACCATGACTGCGTCACAGTGCTGAATGATTTCATGGATGTTGTTAACACCATCGGCGTTTTCAATCTTGGCCATAATGTCGACATGCTCACCGCCATTTTCGTTGAGGAAAGTGCGCAGTTGAATAAGGTCGTCCTTGCGGCGAACAAAGGAGGCCGCTACATAGTCAAAGCCCGTGCGAATGCCAAAAAGCAAGTCTTCTTTATCCTGCTCGCTGATATAAGGCATGGATAAATGAGTTCCGGGCAAGTTGATGCCTTTACGGTTGCTTAATTCAGCGCCTGCAATCACACGGCAAACGATTTCGGTATCGTGGATTTCTTCCACAATCATTTCGATGAGACCATCATCAATCAGCACCCGCTTGCCAACTTCAAGGTCCCTGGGCAGGTCATGATAGCTGACCGAAACGATGGTGTTGTCCCCTTCAATTTGCCGGGTAGTAAGGGTAAAAATCTGATTATCCTGCAAGGTTACCTTGCCTTCTTTTAACATGCCGGTACGAACTTCCGGTCCCCGGGAGTCTAAAATAGCACCAATAGGTTTACCCATTTCATTACGTACGGACAAAAGGTCATGGAAAGTCTGCAGGTGCGATTCGTGCGTTCCATGGGAAAAGTTAAATCGAGCCATGTTCATGCCCCCCGCGATCAGGGCATGAATCATCTCCCGGCTATTACTGGCCGGTCCCAATGTACAAATAATTTTAGTTTTACGCATTAGTCCTCCTCATGGCGATTGTTTGAATGAAATAAAACGCACAATAGCACATGGTGATTATACATAAAAATCTTTCGTTTTACAAGGATTGCTTGTTTTTTCTTCTTTGACGAAATATACACCAAGTGGTATGCTATCCTCTGGGAAGGCGGTACTACAATGATTGACAATTTTCACACCCACACCTGGCGCTGCAGGCACGCAACCGGTACGGAAGAAGAGTACGTGCAGGCAGCCATTCAAAATGGATACAGGGCCCTTGGCTTTAGCGACCACACCCCTTGGGAAGGTATCTATGGCGCAGGGAGCCGCATGGACGAAGACCAGATTGAAGACTATGTTGACACAATTAATGAATTACGACAAAAATATTCGGGAAAAATCCGCATTCATTTAGGTTTAGAAGCCGAATATTTTCCCGACCGAATGTCTTGGCTTCTTGAGTTGAAAGAAAAATACGATATTGAGTACTTGATTTTCGGCAATCACTTCCCAAGTCCCGAGCGCAGAAGCACCTATTATGGCAATGTACAAACCAAGGAAGATATTTACGAGTACCTTGATATCTCTATTCGTGGGATGGAAAGCGGACACTACTGTTACTTTGCCCACCCCGATTTATACTTAAAGCAATATCCCGTCTATGATAAAAGCTGCGAGGATGTTGCAACACAGCTATGCCGGGCAGCAAAGGCGCTGAATGTTCCGCTTGAATACAATATTTTAGGCCAGCGCATGATTGACGACGGCGAATCGGCCGGCGTCGGTTATCCAGACGAAAGGTTTTGGGCTATAGCCGCCCAGGAAGGCTGCAGCGCCGTTGCCAGCATCGACGCGCACGAAACAAGGCACATTCAAAACCATCGCTATAATCTACAAGCATTTAACAAACTGCTCACCTATGGTATGCCCCTGAAAACATTGGATGAACACTGTAAGGTTGTTGATTACATCAAATAAAACAAACAAGGCTGTCACAAGTCAATGTAAACAGCCTTCTTTTTTATTCTCGTTCCTTTGATACTTCAGGATCTTCGGCAAGCACCCGATACAGTTCGGCCGCTTCGCCTTTGCGCACGGTTTCTTTAACATCTAGGATTTCATAGCGGCCAAGGTTTGAACCGAAACGAATTTCCATGATGTCGCCCACCTTCACATCGCTGCCGGCTTTGGCAATCTTGCCGTTTAAAGAAACCCTTCCCCCATCACAAGCTTCTTTGGCAACAGTGCGCCGCTTGATGATACGGGATACTTTTAAAAACTTATCTACTCTCATTCATATTAACCTCTATTCCGTCAAAAAAAGCGACCGCAAAAGCAGCCGCTGTTTCGCCGGACATATCCGACAAGATACCTTAGTTCAGGGCGTCTTTCAGCACTTTGCTGGCCTTGAACGTGGGTGCCTTGGAGGCTTCCACCTGAATGCTTTCGCCGGTGCGGGGGTTGCGAGCAACACGCGCGGGGCGCACTTTGGCTTCGAAAGTGCCAAAGCCAATCAGCTGAACTTTGTTGCCAGCTTTCAGCTCGGACTCGATGGTGTTCAGAACGGCTGCGACAGCCTTTTCTGCATCAACTTTCTTCAGGCCAGCTTCTTTTGCGACAGCTGCGATTAATTCGGTCTTATTCATGGAATATACTTCCTCCTAATATTGAATCTGCAACGGCCGACTTACTCAACCTTGCTTCTATCCCAGTATACGCTAAATTCTTCAATTGTCAAGTCTTTCAACGATTTTTTGTCTTTTTCCGCAAATTTTTCCATTTTGAGAAAGCGTTTGAGGAACTTTTCCGTCGCTTGACTTAGTACTTGTTCACTGTCAACTTTTAAAAGCCTGGCAAGGTTGACGCATGAGAAAAACAAATCGCCCACCTCTAAGGAAGGATCGCTGCCCTTGAGCATCTCCTCTCGTACTTCCTGGGCTTCTTCCACAATCTTATCAAGGGCGCCATCAGCATTGTCCCAGTCAAAGCCGATATCGGCGGCCTTTTTTTGCACCTTATAAGCCCTGAGCAGGGACGGCATGCCTCGCTTGATTTCCAGCATGGATTCACCGTATGTTTTTTGTCCCCGCTCTTCCATTTTGATGCGCGCCCAGTTATTAACCACCTCTTCGGGTGTTTCGCACTGATCCTGCCCAAAGACATGGCTGTGCCTGGCAATCATCTTTTTACAGATAGCGGTGGTCATTTCACTTAAATCCATGGTGCCGTATTCTTCACCGATCACTGCATGGAGGGCAACTTGCAATAACACATCGCCCAGCTCCTCGGCAATATGCTGCTCATCTTCCTCGTCAATGGCCATGACCGCCTCATAAGCCTCTTCTATCAGGTAAGGACGCAGGGAAGTATGCGTTTGCTTTCTGTCCCAAGGACAGCCGTTTTCACCCCGCAAAATGCGCATGAGCTGGACCAGGTCTTCCATATCAAAGCGCTGCTTGGAGAGTAAATTACTTGGCACAATTATGGCTCCGGTACGGTGGCTGTATTCCGGTTGTCTGTCCAGATCTTCAAGCAAAATAGATGTAGACTTTAGGGCGCCATCAGCTGATGGGTTCAAAAAAAAGCAGCGGCAGCTTTCGCCATAGTGGGGAAGCAGCTTTAATTTACACTCTCCCGCCAATAGCCTTGAATCAAGCTCAGTCAATACCAGCATACGCTGGCCGTCATAAACTGTAAGCTCACTTGCCGGGCTTACAAACACCGGCCCGCTAACACCACCGGCCGCTAAAACCTCGCTTGCCTGGGTAACACCCGCAAGCACCTGAATACTTGCGTCTTTTTCCTTCAAGCTTTTAACTGTTTGGTCGTTGGTTGGATCAGCCACGGCATATACAGTATTGGCAGCCTGTGAAGCAGTTAAAACATACTCGGTAGCCTTTTGAATGAATTCATCAAAGTGCTGGCTAGCTTCATGCAGGCCGTCCAGAGAAACAAAGTTTATACCTTCTTCTTTAAGCCACATAGCGGCCCCATGTTTTTGGGTACGCAAAATAACCTGCTGGGCATTTTTTAAATACTTACAGGCCCGAAGAGTTAACAGGTCCTTATCCCCCGGCCCTAATCCGACTACTGTCAGGGTCATATCTTTTTCCTCCATCTTTTGGGTAAATCGTCTTGTTTAATTAACTTGAGCAAAACAGCGCTTACAAAATAGACGACAACCCCTGCGAGTGTTGATAGAATAAGCGCGGACCAGGACAGAGCATTTTGAAATATATGCTGAACCAAAAGAACGCTCAGCACCATCGGCACACAGGCAGCTATGGGCTTTAATAATAGACTCACCCAGTCAAAGCGCACCTGGCCGTGTTTGCGGATATAGTACAGGTTAGGCACCAGGCTTGCAAAATAGCATAAAAGCGAAGCAAAGGGTGCTCCGTGAATGTTGATTTCCGGTTTCCGAACAAGCGTGTAGTTTAATAAAACCTTGAGCGCCACGCCCACGATCAGGGTATACATCGGGATTCGCTGCTTGCGTAGGCCCTGCAGAATGCCGCTGGTTGTTTGAACATGAATGAATAAAAAGATGGTCAGAGAGCTTACCTGAAGCAGCTGCGCCGCCTTTTCAAGCTCAGCTGAACTATACTGCTGACCGCCAAAGAGTAAAAACACAATGGGTCGCGCAAGCAGGCTCATTCCGATGGATGCCGGCATGCCGATTAATGATGATAGCCTAAGCCCTGTGTTGCTGGCTCTTTCAATGCCGGCCGTTTGTTTTTTTTCAAGCGCGGCGCTGATGTTCGGCACCATGTTGGCAGCAACGGCCATGGCAAAAGCAGTTGGGATGTTAATCAAAGGAAATACAATGCCTGTATAAGTGCCATAATAAATAAGCGCTGTGCTTTCAGGCAGGTATTCACTCATCAGGCGAACAAGCATGAACGAGTCTATTTCCGCTGCGATGGGCACAATGCAGGCCCCTAAAGTGATAGGGATGGAAATAGTTATCAGCTTTTTGGTCAGCGCAGCATCGCTCGGGGAAGCTTTGATCAAACCCTCCCTGTTTTGATTACGCACATAATCTACCGACATATAGATAAGAGCAAGCAGCTCTGCAATGCTTGTACCCAGCATGGCCCCGGCCGCCCCCATGGCAAAGTCACCGTCTTTCATGAAGATAGCGGCAAGCGGCATAGCAACAAGCACCTTACCCAGCTGTTCAATCAGCTGCGAAATAGCGGTGGGCATCATGCGCCGCTTTCCTTGCATATAGCCGCGAATGGCACTCATCATGCACACGAGCAAGAGGCTGGGAGCAATCATATAGTAGGCCCAGAGCGCGTTGCTAGTGCCTTTCATACTAGACAGCCACGGACTGATCAGGAAAAGCAGAATGGTACCGACCAAACCTAAAATCGTTAAAAGTTTAAACGATTGGCGAAAAACTGATTGAGCTTGCTGCTTGTTATCTCTGGCTAAAGATTCTGCAACCAGCCGTGAAATAGCCACGGGAATACCTGCCGAAGAGATGGTTAGAAGCAGGTTATACGTTGGGAATACCTGATGGTAAATACCCATGCCAGTTGGCCCAACAAGCCGGGCAAGAGGGATTTTATATAAAACCCCGATAACCTTGCTAATAAGGCCGGCCAGGGCTAAAACCGAAATGCCGCCGACGATGGTTGATTGTTTTGAATGACGCATATTTCTCCAAAAACGGATGCGCAAGAGCAGCTGCCCCTGCGCATCAAGTTGTTTTACTCCAAGTCTTCCTCTAGGTCTTCGGATGCCTCTTCATCCATATCATCAAAAGACTGGTATTCTTCATCGGATAAATGAGAGGTTTCCTGATGGTGTTCATCGTGCTCCAACTCGTCATCGTCTTCTTTGGCGATAGTATCCACGTCCACAATGCGGCCGCCCTCGTCAACACGCATCATCCGTACGCCTTGGGTGGCTCTGCCGCAGATACGAATGTCGCTGACAGGGGTGCGAATCATGATGCCTTCGTCGGTAATCATCATTACTTCGTCTTCTTCGTCCACAAACAGCATGGCCGCCAGCTTACCGGTCTTTTCACTCAGATGCATAGCGATGACACCCTGGCCGCCCCTGCGTTGGGCATTGAACTCTTCAGGAAGGGTACGCTTGCCATAGCCGTCTTCGCTAACCGTCAGGACCTGCTTGTCTTCTTCCACAACGCCCATGGACACGATGTAATCGCCCTCCGTTAAGCGCATGGAGCGAACGCCTTGGGTTGCGCGACCGGTTGGGCGAACATCATTTTCATGGAAGCGGATGGCCTTGCCTTCGGACGTTGCGAGCATAATATCGGACTTGCCATCGGTTAATGCCACACCGATGAGGCTATCATCTTCAATCAGATTAATAGCAATCAGGCCCGTTTTACGCATGTTGATAAATTCAGACAAAGCTGTCTTTTTAATGATTCCATTGCGGGTGGCCATGACCAGGTAATCATCGCCGTGGCGATCGGGCACGGGTAGCATCATGTTGACCTTTTCACCGCCTTGCAGCTGCAAGAGGTTGACGATAGCCGTTCCCCTGGCCTGCCTGCCCGCTTCGGGGATTTCGTAGCACTTCATGCCAAAAGCACGCCCATGGTCGGTAAAGAAGAGCATATCGGAGTGAGAGTTTACCACGTACATCTGCTCCACATAGTCTTCTGCCCTGGTGGTTAGAGCAGATACGCCTCGGCCTCCCCTGTTTTGGGCACGGTAAGTGCTTTCGCTCAAACGTTTGACATAGCCAAAGTGGGTCATGGTAACCACCATCTCATCCACGGGAATGAGGGCTTCGATATCTATCTCCCTTTCAACGGGCGAAATTTCCGTTCGGCGCTTATCCGAGTACCTGTTGCGAATTGTAAGGATTTCTTCTTTTATCACGCCGTTTAGTTCGTCACGGTCCGAAAGGATAAGCTCATAACGGGTAATGTCTTTTTGAATCTGGTCGAACTCTTCCTGCAGCTTGTCCATTTCAAGGTTGGTAAGCCTTGCAAGGCGCATATCGAGGATGGCTTGAGCCTGTCTTTCAGAAAAATCAAACCGATCCATCAGGTTCATTTTGGCTGTTGCCGTGTCGCCTGATGAGCGAATGGTTTGGACAACCTCGTCAATAATGCTCAGGGCTTTTAGGAGGCCTTCAACGATATGGGCCCTGGCTTTTGCCTTGTCTAAATCAAACTGAGTGCGGCGGGTAACCACCTCAATCTGGTGGTCAATATAGTAACTTAGCATCTCTTTGAGGTTAAGTACCCGCGGCTGGTTGTTGACAAGCGCCAGCATAATGACACCAAAGGTGTCCTGCATTTGCGTGTGCTTATACAGATGGTTGAGTACAACCTGAGGCTGCGCGTCCCGCTTTAAATCGATGACGATGCGCATGCCTTCACGGTCACTCTCGTCCCTGATGTCGCTGATGCCTTCAATGCGTTTGTCATGCACCAGTTCAGCCATCCTGATGATGAGCTTGGACTTGTTGACCATGTAAGGGATTTCAGTAACGATAATGCGCTCTCTATCGTTAGGTAAGGTTTCGATTTCGGCTTTGGCACGCACGAAAATACGTCCCCTGCCGGTATAATAGGCTTCTTTTATGCCGCTTGTGCCAAGGATGATGCCGCCGGTCGGAAAATCCGGCCCGGGCATATGTTCCATTAACTCTTCCAGAGTAATATCGGGATTGTCCATCAAAGCGATAACCGCATCGATAGCTTCACCCAGGTTATGTGGCGGGATATTGGTGGCCATGCCAACGGCAATACCGCTTGATCCGTTCACCAAAAGGTTGGGAAAGCGAGAAGGCAGCACAGAAGGCTGCTGTAACGTACCATCAAAGTTGGGATAGAAATCAACGGTGTCTTTATTGATGTCGCTGAGCATGAACTGGCTTAGCCTGCTCATTCGCGCTTCGGTGTAACGCATGGCAGCGGCGCCGTCGCCGTCTACCGAGCCAAAGTTACCTTGCCCGTCCACCAAAGGATAGCGAATGTTAAAATCCTGCGCAAGGCGCACAAGCGCGCCATAAACGCTGGAGTCACCGTGAGGGTGGTATTTACCCAGCACGTCACCGACGATACGGGCGCACTTTCGAGTAGGTTTATCGGGCGTCATGCCCAGTTCGTTCATCGCATAGAGAATCCTGCGATGAACAGGCTTCATGCCGTCCCGCACATCGGGCAGGGCACGGCTGACAATCACCGTCATCGAATAGGCGATAAAAGATTTTTTAACTTCCGTTTCAAGATCAATCGGAACCAAACGGTCTTGAATGTCACTCACGCTTTCTTCTCCTTACAAGTCAAGGTCGGTGACCATGTCGTAGTTTTCTTCAATAAATTCACGGCGGGGTTCTACCATGCTGCCCATCAACAGGCTGATGGCTTCATCAGCTGCGATGGCATCCTCATTGGTCACCTGCATCATGATCCGGGCATTGGGATCCATGGTAGTTTCCCAAAGCTGCTCGGCAGACATTTCACCAAGGCCCTTGTAGCGCTGAAGTTCAGGCATGGGGTCCCTGCCCCATTCATCCAGCAGCTTTTCCAGCTCATTATCGTCATAGACGTAGCGCTCCTGCCTGCCTTTGGTCACTTTGTAAAGGGGCGGCATAGCGATGTAGATGTAGCCGTTGTCAATCAAAGGACGCATATAGCGGTAGAAAAAAGTGAGTAAAAGAACACGAATGTGAGCGCCGTCAACGTCGGCGTCGGTCATACATACGATACGATGATAACGCAGCTTGCTTAAATCAAAATCCTCACCTACACCGCAGCCAAAGGCCGTGATCATGTTTTTGATTTCTTCGTTCATCAAAGCCCGGTCTACACGGGTTTTTTCTACGTTGAGAATTTTGCCGCGCAAAGGCATGATGGCCTGGAAGTGCCTGTCACGGCCCGCCTTAGCGCTGCCGCCGGCACTGTCGCCCTCAACAATAAAAAGCTCGCATTTGGAGGGGTCGGTTTCGGAGCAGTCGGCAAGCTTACCGGGCAAGCTGGCCGATTCCAGAACGGTCTTTCTGCGGGTCAGTTCCCTAGCTTTTCTCGCCGCTTCTCTGGCGCGCGCGGCGGCCAAACACCTGTCCAAAATAGCCCGCCCAACGGAGGGATTTTCCTCCAAATAGGCACTTAATCTGCTGCTTACAAGCCCGTCAACAATGGAGCGAACTTCGCTGTTGCCAAGCTTGGACTTGGTTTGACCCTCAAACTGCGGTTCGTGCAGTTTAACGGAGATAACAGCGGCGACGCTTTCACGAACGTCTTCGCCTTTTAAGTTGGCTTCGCCCTCTTTAATGAATTTAAAGCGCCTGCCGTAGTCGTTAATGGTACGGGTGAGCGCAGCGTAAAAGCCTGCCAAATGCGTGCCTCCTTCGGGCGTGCGCACGTTATTGGCAAAGCAGTGCGTGTTTTCAGAGTAGCCGTCATGGTATTGGAGAGCTACTTCCACAACAACACCATTTTTAAGGCCTTCAATGTAAATGGGTTCGGGGAACAGCACTTCTTTGTTTTTGTTTAGATACTTAACAAACTCAATAATGCCGCCTTCAAACTTGTATTCATAGCGCTGAACGGTTTCACCCCGCTCGTCTGTTAAGTTGATTTGGATTCCCTTGTTAAGAAAAGCCATCTCGCGCATCCTGGCGCGCAAGGTTTCCAGACGGAAGGCGATGCCGGGTTCAAAAACGCCGTCCGGATTTTCTTCCGATCGAATGTCCGGCCAAAACTGCATGGTTGTTCCCGTTTCGTCGGTTTCGCCAATCTGTTCAAGATCGTATAGGATTTTACCGCGTTCGTATTCCTGCCGCCAAATAGCCCCGTCCCGCTTAACCGTAACAGCTAAATGCTTGGATAGAGCGTTAACAACCGATGCGCCGACACCATGCAGGCCGCCGGATACCTTGTAGCCGTCGCCGCCAAACTTGCCGCCAGCGTGCAGCACCGTTAAGCAAACCTCAACTGCGGGGCGCTGAAGCTTAGGATGCAAGTCGATGGGGAAACCACGGCCGTCGTCCGCAACGGAAAGTGATCCGTCTTTATGAAGGGTTACATCAATCCGTGTACAAAAACCGGCAAGTGCCTCATCAATGGAGTTGTCTACAATCTCGTATACCAGGTGTTCTAGTCCGTTTACATCAGTGGAACCAATGTACATGCCCGGACGCTTGCGGACGGCCTCAAGGCCTTCCAGTACCTGAATTTGCTTGGAATCATAGGTGGCGTCCACATGTAAGGACATTTGGGAAATATCTTCAATGGGACCGGAAAAATCCACCTCTGCCTCTTGGGCAAAGGCGTCGACTTCCTCCCTTTCTTCTTGTTCGTTATAAAATTCTGTCATAGTTCCTTCCTTGTGCTTTAATGGGGAAACAGGTCGTTTTTTAGGCAAATCCGCTTTCTTTTATTATAGCAAATTTACATCAAAAAATCAAGTAAAAATCATGCAAAACAAGGCTTATTTATCCCCTTTCCCTTAGGGCATAGAATGATTGATAATCTGGTCAATCCTGATAGACTTTCTCTTGAAAATCGAATGGCTTTTCTTTATAAAATTACCAACCAATAATTTGTATGATATTTCCATCAAAAAACTTTAAACTTTAACAAAATTATGGTATGATGTATTACAACTGCAAACAAAAACAACCGCTAACAAAAAAGGAGGTAGGCAAACTATGCAATATACCAAAGAAGTGCAAGAAATGGTCTGCGTTAAGCAAGGCACCAATCACGGTCCTGCGCCCATTCCTGAGGAGGGCAAATGGGTTCAGTCCCGTGAAATCAAGGACATTTCCGGACTAACCCATGGCGTGGGTTGGTG
Source organism: uncultured Oscillospiraceae bacterium (assembly GCA_964346155.1). Classification (GTDB taxonomy): domain Bacteria; phylum Bacillota; class Clostridia; order Christensenellales; family Aristaeellaceae; genus DTU024. The sequence continues at coordinate 34,317 of CAYFTJ010000006.1, read as the reverse complement.
CGCCCCCCAACAGGGCGCCTGCAAGCTCACGCTGAACGTCAAAGAGGGCATTATTCAGGAAGCGTTGATTGAAACGCTAGGCTGCTCCGGCATGACCCACTCCGCCGCCATGGCAGCGGAAATTATGCCCGGAAAAACCCTTCTTGAAGTCCTCAACACCGACTTGGTGTGCGACGCCATCAACACCGCCATGCGCGAGCTATTCCTTCAGATTGCTTATGGCCGTACCCAGAGCGCATTCTCTGAAGGCGGCTTGCTCATCGGCGCCGGTCTTGAAGACCTGGGCAAGGGTCTGCGCAGCCAAATCGGCACCACCTACGGCACCCTGGCCAAAGGCCCCCGCTATCTGGAGACGGCGGAAGGCTATATCATCAAGCTTGCCTTGGATGAAAACGACGAAATTTGCGGCTATCAGTTCTGCCATCTAGGCAAGATGATGGAAGCCATCAAAAAGGGCGTCGATCCCAAAGAAGCATACGAAAAGAACGTTGGCACCTATGGTCAGTACGAAAATGCTGCAAAGTACATTGACCCCCGCCATCAGTAAAGGAGAGTGAACAATATGCCTAAGTTTGAAGGTTACGAGCGTAGAATCGCTAAAATCAATGAAGCGTTAAAAGCCAATGGCTTTGAATCCCTTGAACAGGTGCGTGAACTGCTCCTTTCCCATGGCATCGATGTGGAAAAGATCGTTCGCGGCATCCAGCCCATCGCCTTTGAAAACGCTGTCTGGGCATACACCTTGGGCGCAGGTATCGCTGTCAAGCGCGGCAACAAGACCGCTGCGGAAGCTGCCCGCTCCATCGGCGATGGATTGCAGGCCTTCTGTATCCCCGGCTCCGTTGCCGAACAGCGCGATGTAGGCCATGGCCACGGCAACCTTGCCGCCATGCTCTTAAACGAAGAGACCGAGTGCTTTGCCTTCCTGGCAGGCCACGAGTCTTTTGCCGCTGCTGAAGGCGCCATCGGCATTGCCAACACCGCCAACCAGGTGCGCAAAAAGCCCCTGCGCGTTATCCTCAACGGCCTTGGAAAAGACGCTGCCCACATCATCAGCCGCATCAACGGCTTCACCAGCGTTGAAACAAAGTACGACTACTACACCGATGAATTGACCGTCGTTCGTGAAAAAGCGTTCTCCGACGGCCCGCGCGCCAAGGTTCGCTGCTACGGTTCCGACGATGTCAACGAAGGCGTTGCCATCATGCGCCATGAAAAGGTCGACGTGTCCATCACCGGCAACTCCACCAACCCCACCCGCTTCCAGCACCCCGTTGCCGGCACCTACAAAAAGTGGGCCAACGAACACGGCAAGAACTACTTCTCCGTCGCTTCCGGCGGCGGCACCGGACGTACCCTGCACCCCGACAACATGGCAGCCGGCCCCGCCAGCTACGGCATGACCGACACCATGGGCCGCATGCACTCGGACGCTCAGTTCGCAGGTTCTTCTTCCGTACCCGCACACGTTGAGATGATGGGGCTTATCGGCATGGGCAACAACCCCATGGTCGGCGCAACCGTCGCCGTGGCCGTTGCCATTGAGAAGGCTTTTAACTAAAACTCAATAAAGCAATAAACGCCTGATTATATCTACAATAAACAGGCCATTGCAAAAAGAAAATGAGCCGGTTTATTCTCGGCTCATTTTTGTGTTGATTAGTATACCTGTATCCTTATCAAAAAACAATAAATTGTATTTTATTTTGTATTTTTGCAAAATATGATATAATATAGGCAAGAAAACATCAAAAAGGAGAGATATTATGACAAATACCTTGGAAATGAAATTAAGTATTATCCCTTTTGCTGATGCCGTCGTCAAATACTTCGAACATTATCCAAACGATAGTTTAACCAAAATCAGCCTGTCTCACAAGGGTCCGTTTTATTCATATTCTTTCAGAGGCTGTGACGGAGGCAGCCGCCACCTGCTCAAGCTCAACGCCCAGAGCGGAACCTTAATTAAAAACAAAACTAAGGCGCTTAAGGTTAAGCGCCGCGCAAAACTGGAAGTTAAAAAGCTGAACCTTGATGGCATCATCAGCCTAAGCCAGGCAGATGATGTCGCCTCAAAAGCTGTGCCCGGAGCGACCCCTGTGAAGTGGAAACTGGAACACAAAAAAGGTCGTGCTGTATGGAAGGTAAAACTACTGAACGCAACGGGCAGCGACTTGCATAAAGTAAAGCTCAGCGCAAAGGATGGTAGCCTAATTCAGTTAAGAGTTAAAAACTAAGTTATTGCTTTTAGAACATTAAAACAAAAGCGTTGGTAAGAAAACTTCTTGCCAACGTTTTAAATTACTAGAATATTTCAAGTTTCAGCAGGGAAAAGCTATTCCACCATGCCATAAAATTCAAACACAAAACCAATGAACGCTAATTGATCCTTCACACGATCCGACAAGGGATAGCCTCTAAAGGTTTCCACTGTTATAACGGGAATCTGCTCTGTGCTTGAGAGTTCATAATTCAGGCTGTCTTTCACACCAGGACCAATTAGGCGGAAGGGCAGATCACCTGTTTCTGTCGCTTCCAGCATAGAAAAAAACAGCAGCTCTATACCATCTACCTCTGTGTAAATGAGGGTCTTTCCAAGAAAGTCTACTCCGGATTTATAGTAAGCGGCTTCATGCAAATCAAGTACCAATATTGGTTTGGTTTCCACAATGGCATTCCACAGGCCGTTTGCTAGCATGGCTGAATCTTTAGGTGCGTCCAGCTGTGAATAAGCCCGGTTAATGTCGTTGCCGTTCATGGTCCTGCGTTCTTTGTTTTCAAAGCCCCAGGTGTTTAAGCATGGAACTAAATAGACAGTGCCTTTAGAAAGGCGAAGGTTTTTAAGAGAGGTCGCCGCAAAGACTCCCGCACGTTCATCTCCATGGGTTCCGCCCACGATCCAAAGGACAGGTCCCTCTTGCTCCCCTTCCATTTTAAAAACATCGGTGGGTTGATGGGTATCTTTTCCGATGGTTAAATAATATGCCGCTTCTTGGTTGGTTTGTGGAAGGTTGCCCCAGGAAAGAGAAACTTCATCCATTTCGATATCCTCTGCCCCATCCACAACGCGGTTATTTTTGAACTCAAAAGTTTGGCCAAACAGCGCTTGTTTTTCACTTGCACAAGCGCTTAACAAAATACCGCACAGAATAATTAAGATAATTAAAGGTTTTTTCATGTTAAAAAGGCCCGATTCAGCGTACTGCCGAATCGGGCGTCCTTTTCATTAATTGAGGTAATCGCCTATTTTTGCGGCAATCATTTCTTCATACGTCGGTACATTTTCGATAACGATAGGTGTTCCCGAAAAATCGTTGTAAGCGTTGGTGTAGGAAAGAATTCCCTGCAAGTGACGGCCGACACGCTCTTCAATAGGGTGTCCGTTCTCATCATAAGGCACATAAAGCATACCCAGTTCACCGGCAGCTACATAGAACTTGTCCTGACCGTCTAAAGCCAGTTTTTCGTTGGTAGCGCCGCGCAGACGGCCTTGAGAAGCGTTTGCCGTTTCCATCAGCAAGGGATAGGTATCGGTATAGTCGCCAAGCTCCCTGTGAGTTAAGCCATGCAGGTTAACAGGCGAAGGTTCAAGCGCCATGTCGATACCGTACATATCCAGTTCAAACAGGCCAAAGGCAGCAAAGTCCATAGACTTTTCATGGGCAACCGTGGCGTTAATAACGGGATACTCAGGCGATGCTTCATGAAGGTCAAAGGTTAAGCCAATGTCCTCTTGCCTGATCATTTCAGTGATGGCAAAGGTAATCTGTTCGGTAAGGTTGCCGTCTTCACGACCCGGGTAGGCACGGTTTAGGTTACGGGTCTCAGACCCTGACAGGAGCTGACCGCTGGCGGCATGCTCATAAACAGAGGGATCCGGCCATTGGTCAATAGGGTTAATAGCACGACTGCCATAACGGAATTTGCGCACTTCACCTTTAGGGTTGGTAAAGTGAATATACAGCGGTGCCGCTTCCTGTGAGTCGTTGTGCGTCAAAGCTGAGCGAGCTGCGTGAGGAATTACATACAGGGTGCCTGCGCTGACCTTGCCCTTCTCAACCAGGATAACGGCAGACATAATGCCTGAAGGCTCGTTGGGGTGCGTTCCGCCCAAGACGAGAGCCTTTCCGCCTTCTTCCTCACCTTTGAACACATAAATGGGAGTATCCCCACGTGTATCCTTCAGTTTAGGAAGATAATCGCTGAGCATCTTAACCTCAGTTACGCCTTCGCCGGCGATGATGACATCATCCGCCCGCAAAGACAGGAACAGATTGCCGCTATATACGCAAATGGCAGCGACTACGACCGTTAAGATTAGAGCAGTAATTGTGTGCTTTTTCATACTTCCATCTCCTTACTTAATCAGTAGTAACCGCAAAATTAGCGGTATCATTACCATGGCTGCGGTGATTTGGTTGATAAATTTCTTTTCCGTGAAAAGATTCCACACAACCAGCGCCAGCACGCAAGCCAAAATAACAAGATAAACAATTGTAATAGGTGTTAACATGCTATCTCCTCCTTAAATGCCTAAGAAACTGCCAATGGGCTTGGACCAGATAATAAAGATAAGCCCAGAAACAATCATGAGGATAACCGGTATAACGCTCTTTTTAAGAATGCGCGTATATTTAGGCTCATCAACCACTTGAGCGGCAAAAATACCGGCAAGGGCTGTGGGCGGCACCATATCGCCAACGCCACTGATAAGGGACAGAGCCGCAACAATCAACACCTGATTGCCTGAAATCATCGCAAGCGTAAAGGGAACGCCCAAAACGCTGGCGGCACCAAAAGAGGAAATAGCGCCAAAGGCAGGAATAGCAATGCCCATCGCCGCGTACAGCAGGGGACCGGGCATCGAAATGCTGGCATTAACGATGAGGCCGCGAACACCGGTCAGGGTCATGATCTGGATGAACATACCTACACCCATCAGGATACCCATAACGGGTAGCACATCTTTAATGGCATCCTTTGCAGTTTCAAGAAGATTAAACTTTTTGCCGCTAAACAGGCCGACAAAAGCAGCGATAAGGAACAGAACAGGCGTTCCTACATCCGGGAAAGAAGGGATTAGGCTGTCAACCAGCATGAGGGCAGCCAGGGTAATAATGGGCAAATAAATCTTTACACCATATGTTTGACGAATTTCTTTATCCAGCTGACCTTCTATAAGAGAATAGTCCAGTTTACGCACATATTTGTATCCAAGCATCAGCACAAAAATAATAGCTAACGGGAAGGTCAAAATGGCCAACGGTAAAGTAAAGCCAACATAAGGCATATCGATACCGCCGCAAATCATCATGGCAGGCACGTTCGTAGGCGGGGCAATCATACCAAGGATACCGCCCATGGCGATGATGGCGCCAACATTCGCCTTGGGAATCCCAAGCAATAAAAGAATGGGAACCATAATGCTGCCGGCGGAAAGAACAGAAGCGGTAGAAGAACCGGTAATCATGCCGGGGAACATGATGACCAGCATGACGAGGATTAATAACAGAGAAGGTACTTTATGGAACTTTTCGATAATCAGCGAGCTGAGCGCATCCAATGCGCCCGATTTTTCTACAACCTTCATGAAGATCATGGCGGTTGCGATCGTTAAAATGGTATCGATATAAGCAAAGGTACCTTCAACCAGATGGCGCGCGGGAATTCCATGCCCGCCCACCAAGGCGCCAGCTACCGAGGCCAGCAGCATAGACACGCTAACAGGAAGTTTAGCGGCAAAGCAGCCCGCCATAAAGGTGCCAACCATTACTAAAAAAATGATTAATTCAATACTCATAAATACTCCTTATAAGAAAAAGGGGCGGGTCAACGCCCCTTTTTTTAAGAGGTTACTGCAGGATATCCGCCAAGGCCTTGGCGCCATCGCTTTTTTTGGCCATATAGGTCATGGGAACTTCATATTTTTCACCCAGGGTGTCAAAAAGCTTGTCGCCGGTGTTGGCATCTTCCACAACCAAGCAAGCCTTCGCCACCGCAACGATGGGCTCAATGAACTTATCGGACAGGTCGCCGCGGCGAGCCACCCCGCCAATGTGCATGGCTAAAATAACAATTTCTTTTTCCTGCGCATAGGCAATCAGTTTTTCAAGACGGGCAAGCTCCTGATCGGCATCAATACCGGCTGCGCCAAGACCCTTTAAGCTGCCGCCGATAACGACAATGATAGTTTTTACGTCAGCAGGAATATTTTCCGGAGTAAGCAGGGCTTCTTCGGTGTAATTTTCTACCTTATTCATTTTGAGCATGGTAGAAACCATCTTATAATCGGCACTCTGTCCGGCACTGGTTACAACATAGGGGCCTTCAAAAGTAACAACATCAGCAGCAGGTTCCGTTGCAAAAGCAGTTACGGAAAACATCAGGCACAGAGCCATGATTAAGCTTAATAATTTACGCATACATCAGATTCCTTCCAAAATTTAATGATTGTTCTTGGGGATGCCGAAGGGGTTTTCCCCCTTCGGAAGTTATTGTAGTTAGTTTTACTTATTCGACACCAACGGCCTTACCGTCCTGACGCGGGTCAGCGGTGCCGTAGAGGGTGCCGTCTTCAAGATACTCAATGGCCTGAACGGCGCCGCTTGCAGCGGTACCAATTTTATCGTGACCCATTTCGGTAAGCTTGGCAACAGTTTCTTCCGTGACGGCATATTCTTCATAGCCTTTTAGCGGAACTTCGTACTGGAAGTTGTTCTTAGCGCCGTTGTTCCAGATCTTGGGTACGCAAATGGCATCATGCAGGGACATTTCGTGGTCAATCACACGAGAGATGGTCTGCAACACGGAAACAAAGATACGTGCGCCACCGGGGGTACCCAACACTAAGAAAGGAGAACCGTCGTCTTTCAGGACAATGGTCGGACTCATGGAGCTTAGAGGCTTCTTACCGGGTTCAACCTTGTTAACGCTTTCGGGATTGGAAGCAGAGAAGTCATCCATTTCGTTGTTCATCATGAAGCCGTAACCATCTACCAGAACGCCTGAGCCGAAGTAGCTGTTAATGGTCTTGGTAACGGCAACACAATTACCCTGAACGTCCGCTACAGAGTAGTGAGAGGTATTGCTGCCTTCAAACAATGTAGGATCGCCATATTCATATTCGTTGGCTTTTTCGAGGTCAATGAGTTTTGCGCGCTCTTTGGCATAGTCCTTACTAGTCAATCCAATAAGCGGTACATCGGTAAAGGCTTCGTCTGCCATGTACTGTGCTCGGTCCGCATAGGCAAGCTTGAAAGCTTCAACGAACAGATGGATGTACTCGGGGGAGTTAATGGTGAGCTTAGATACATCATACTGTTCCAAGATGTTCAGGATTTCGATTAAAATCGCGCCACCGGAAGAGGGAGGTGAAGATGAAAGCAACGTGTAGCCGCGATAGGTGCCGGAAACAGGCTCCGTAACGGTCACCTCGTAGCCGGCAAGATCTTCAAGCGTCATGACGCCTTCATATTTTGCCAAGCTATCAACGATGGCCTGAGCAACTTCGCCCTTGTAGAAGCCGTCTCTTCCCTTCTCAGCAATGAGCCTTAAGGTTTTGGCAAAGTCGGGGTTCTTCAGAATGTGGCCTTCTTCAAGAGGCAAGCCATTTTCATCCCAGTAAATTTTTTGCATCTCGGGGAAGTTTTGAGCCCTATCGTATGCATCGGAAATAGCATTGGCTGCATAGGTACTGATATACAGGCCTTCCTCGGCAATGCGAATGGCGGGCTCTAAGATTTCCTCACGGCTTAGGTTTCCTGAACCATGATTTTCCAGCATGTACAGAAGACCCGCGACATCACCGGGAATACCGGAAGCTAAACCGCCGGTTCCAGCTTTGCCGTTGTACTTGCCTTCGGCATCCAGATAGAGATCAAACGTTGCGGCTGCGGGGGCAATCTCACGGAAGTCGACAAAAATGTTTTCTCCATCGGCTGTATGGATAACTGCAAAACCGCCGCCACCGGGCCCATTGGTGAAAGGCTCAGCTACAGCAAGAGCAAAACCCATGGCGACAGCTGCGTCAACAGCGTTACCACCCTTGGCAAGGATTTCTGCGCCAACTTGAGACACCTCATACTTGGAAGCGGAAGCAATAGCTACGCTGCTGGTCGCATCGCGGCCAGTGGTAATACGGTTGCCTTCGGAGTCGACGGTTTCAAAGCCTTCGACGGAGTAGGCGGGCTTGTCTTCGGTCGCAAATACGCTAAAAGAAAGACAAAGCACCAGAGCGAGGATTAGACTTAAAATGCGTGTCTGTTTTTTCATACTATCTCTCCTTTCTGTTTTTACCTTCCTTACATTTACACCTTAAAAGCATAGCTTTATCTTTTAACACTAACTTTATAGGCATAATGTAAAGGATGGTTTTGTGAGGGATAAGTCCCTTCACCGATTATATATCATTCTATTATACTATTTATCTTTTGTCAATCGAAAACAACCTTTTATACCGTTTGTATACACATTATACAACATCCTGTGTTTTCAAAAGAATTATGCCCTATTATTTACTTTTCACACACTTTTCCGTTATAATGCGACTAATTGGAGGGGGATATGCGTCACTATTTTATTGTAAATCCTGCCGCAGGCAGAAAAAACCGAACACAAGAAATTTACGACATGGTTAGCAACAGCCCCATCAAAGATGAGGCTCAAATATTGGTTACCCAAAAACCCAAAGACGCCGTAGAGATGGCACAAGAAATTTGCCAAAAAGACAACAACCCCAAACAGTTTTGGGCTTGCGGCGGCGACGGTACCTTGGGGGAAGTGCTTACCGGGATTATGCACCAGGACAACTGCTACCTAAGCTGTATCCCTTGTGGTTCGGGTAACGACTATGTGAAATACTATGGAGGCGTCTCCCCTTTTCTGTCGATGGACAGCCAGCTAAAAGCCACCAGCATCCCGGTGGATGTGATGCAGGTAGGCAACCACTATTCCATCAACATGATTAACTTTGGCCTGGACAGCGTGGCCGCCGCTTTCATGCAGCGTGTCAAACGTCTTCCCCTACTCGGCGGAAGAAACGCCTACTATACAGGCACAGCCATGGCCTTTTTAACCGCCATGTCCAACCATTGCAAAGTCTATGCCGATGGAGAGCTGATGAACCCCAAAGGCACTTTGCTTCTCTGCACCGTCGCATGCGGGCGCTATATCGGCGGGCAGTTTCTTGCTGCCCCGAGATCTGTAAACGATGACGGATTACTGGATGTGTGCCTGGTGAAGCCCGTAAGCCGTCTGAAAGCCGCCCCACTCATTTCCGTTTACAAAAGCGGCAATCATTTGGATAATGAAGACTTGAAAGACCTTGTCGTTTACCGCCGTGCAAAAGAAATTAAGCTGCAAACCGGCAAGGAATGGCAAATCACCCTGGACGGCGAGCAGCTCAAAACCGGCACCGCCACCACCATCAAAATCGTGCCCAAGGGCGTAAATTTCATGGTTCCTGCCGGTACACAGTTCCTATAATCTTTAACCGCTTCGGCGGTTATTTTAAATTGACGACTTTTTGATAATTTTCCGGGTCGGTATCTCCTTCGGTCGAGAAAAACAGCAATTGAGATTGAGAGTCAAGACCCAAAGCGTTTCTTACGGCGGAGAGTTTGGGCTCCTCTAAAATCATCTGCACGGCACCTAAGGGGCCGGCTCCCGACTCGCCCGAAACAACAGAGGGATCCCCTTCCCTTGGCATTGCCAAGGTACGCATACCAAGCAACGCCGCTTCATCGCAAACAGAAAGATAATCTGTCGCTGTATTCAGCAGAATATCCAGCGCAATGGGATTGGGCTCACCACAGGACAGCCCCGCCATCACGGTGTAATAGTTGCCTGTGACAATTTCTCTTTTTCCCGCTTTTGCCGAAAGGTAAATGCAATCAACGGTGGACGGCTCTACTACCACAAACTTTGGCGGGTTTCCTTGATATGCTTGGTAGAAATACCCAACAACAGCGGCCGCCAATGAGCCTACGCCCGCTTGTACAAAAATATGGGTAGGCCTTTTTTGTTTTTCTTTTAGCTGATGAAAAGCCTCATCCGCCATGGTTAAATAGCCTTGCATAATGTGACGAGGGATGGCCTCGTACCCTTCAAAAGCAGTATCCTGCACAAGGATGCCGCCATGTTCCGTAGCGTAAACATCGGCCGCACGCACGGCATCGTCATAGTTACCGTCAAAGATAATAACCTTCGCGCCTTCGTCTTCAATCGCTTTGACGCGGTGGGACGCAGAACCTTTCGGCATAATAATAACCGCTTCCTGTCCGAAAAGCCGAGCAGCCCAAGCAACACCCCTGCCATGGTTGCCATCGGTTGCCGTGACAAACAAGCCCTTACCTTCTTGCTGTGCGTTCAACTTTTCAAGGATAGTTTTGTAGGTTATTCTTTCCGCATCCATCCCAAGTCGCTGGGCAAGAACGGCCGCAACGGCATAACCCGCTCCCAAGCCTTTAAAAGCATTCAGCCCAAAGCGGAAAGACTCGTCCTTAACGTATATCCCGGCAACGCCCAAGTCCTTCGCTAATGCGTTTAGATTGTGAAGCGGAGTTTGGGTATAGTTAGGCATGCTATGATGTAAAGCCGCTATCCTGTCGATGTTTTCACTTTCAAACAATGAGGGCAGTTGGAATTGGGCAGGAATCTTCCGCGAAAAATGATTGATCATGATTATTTCCTCCATATTTATAAAAAAGACGCAGAGCATTCTTGCGTCTTTTCATTTATTTTACTAATTCCAGCACTGCGGCCACAACACGTTCAGCGGTCATGCCATATTCTTGAAACAACACCTTAGGATCGGAAGAAGCGCCGTAATGATCAATACCGATTACCTTGCCATCAAGGCCTACCAAACGGTACCAAGGCATGGTCGCGCCCGCTTCAATTGAAACGCGAGAGCGAAGGCTTTCAGGCAAAACGCTTTGCATATATTCCGGTCCCTGTTCATAAAAGCGCTCCATGCAAGGAACGGACAGCACGTTTACGTTGACACCTTGCTTGGCTAAAATCTCTTCCGCCTCCATGGCAAGCCCTAATTCACTGCCGGAAGCTAAAATAACGGCTTGAGAGTTGGCATTTTCTTTAACAAGATAAGCGCCTTTAAGTGTATCCTTGGTGGTAGGGTATTCATTGCTTAGGTTTTGGCGGCTGAGTACCAGAGCCGTTGCGTGGTCTCCCGTGACAGCATCCACCCAGGCGCAGGCCGTTTCACGGTGATCAGCCGGACGGTATACCTTAAGTTCGGGAGTAGAGCGAAGAGCTGTCAGCTGCTCAATGGGCTGATGGGTCTCCCCGTCTTGGCCCACACCAATGGAGTCATGTGTAAACACGTAGGTAACAGGCAACCTCATCATCGCGGACATGCGGATGGCATTTTTCATGTAATCGCTAAACACAAGGAAAGTACCGCAATAAACAATCAGACCGCCATGCGCCGCTATACCGTTGCAGATAGCGGCCATAGCATGCTCCCTGACGCCAAAGTGCATATTGCGCCCAAGACGGTTGTCGCTTGAATAAGCATCCATTCCCTCCAAAACCGTCTTATTGGAAGGGCCAAGGTCGGCAGAGCCGCCTACTAAATTGGGCATCTTTTTTGCAAGCAGGTTCAGCACTTTACCTGAAGCGTTCCTGGTCGCATCAGAAGCAGCATCTACCCGGAAAAGTTCTTCATCCGCTAATAGCTCGACAAGCTTAGGCCGCTTGTGGAACCTGTCCCACTCCTGCGCAAGCTCGGGATACTCCTGGCGATATTTTTTAAACATCTCTTCCCAGGCCTGCCTTTTTTCTTGCCTTTGAAGGTTAAAGGGCTTAACCTCATCATAGGCGCTTTGATCAACATCAAAGGGTGTAGGACTTAAGTTCAAGGTGTTTTTTAAGTCAAGGGTTATTTCCTTACCCAAAGGTTCCCCATGGGATTTGGCCATCCCCGCGCGTTTGGAACCGTAGCCAATAATGGTGGGACAGACAATCAAAGTGGGTAACTCGTTGGTTTGCGCTTTGTTCAAGGCCTCCAGCACCTGCTGTTCATCGTTGCCATCCTCGACCTGAATAACATGCCACCCCGCCGCCTCAAAGCGCTTGGGTACATTTTCTTTAAAAGTAAGGTCGGTATCCCCTTCGATGGAGATTTCATTGTCGTCATATAACACGGTTAGCTTGTTCAGCTTCAAAGTCCCTGCAAGAGAGACCGCCTCATAACTGATCCCCTCCATCAAGCAACCGTCACCACACAGCGCATAGGTGCGATGGTCTACTACAGGATAGCCCGGCCTATTAAACCTGGCGGCAAGCATGGTTTCAGCGATGGCCATACCCACGGCATTGGCTATCCCCTGTCCAAGGGGGCCTGTGGTTATTTCCACCCCAAGCTGAGGGTTATAAGCAGGGTGCCCCGGCGTTTTGGAGCCAAAGGTCCGGAAAGCCTTTAAATCTTCCATGGTATAGTCGTAGCCTGCAAAATGAAGGCCAGTATATAAAATAGCTGAAGCATGGCCGGCAGAAAGAACCAGTCGGTCACGGTTTTGCCAAGTCGGGCAGGTAGCGTCATGGTTGGCATGCTTTAACCACAGCGCCGACACGATAGGTGCCATGCCAAGGGGCGCGCCGGGGTGGCCGCTGTTTGCTTGTTCGACCATATCAACGGAAAGACCGCGCAAAGTGTTTACCAGTTTGTTGCTCATTCTTTTTACCTCTTCTAATAATTAAAGTGTTGAAAAGTCAATGCCGGTCATATCCGCAACCAGCTTACGCAAATGATTTTCGATATAGGCTACGCCGCCTTCAACATCGCTTTCCATGTTAAGGACCACCACAGGGTCATGAACGGACAGGCGCAAAAGCATCCAGGCGTTGCTCATTTCTTCCTGAAGGTTAAAGTTCACCCGCACGCCTTCTCTGTTATCTGGCGCTAAGAAGCGGTCAATCCCTCCCGTGGCATCATCCACGACACGATCAATCAATTCAAAACCTTTTGTGCGGAAATCTTCAGCTGTAATAAAGAAACGCTTTTCCACACACTCGACGGGTTCTTCCAAACTGTCCAGAGGTTCGGTCAGCTCCTTACCGTTCCTTTTGGCTTCCAAGGCTTTACATACAAGCAAAGTGGCAAGGTACATACCGTCATCCATGAAACCATTTTCGCGGAAAGCCGCATGCCCGCTGGTTTCAATGGCAAGCGGACAATCTACGCCCGACTCGTTCAGGCGAATGGCTTCGTCAATCACGTTGCGGTAGCCCCGCTTGTAGCGATAATGGACGCCGCCCCATTCCCCTATGAATTTTGTAAGGCCAGATGAAGTGACGGAATCGGTAACAACGGTAATGCCGGGCGTCTCATCCAGCAGCATGGCAGCGGTCAGCGCGATCAGGCGGTTGCGGTTTACAGCTTTGCCGGCATTGTCCACGATGGCAACCCTGTCGCAGTCGGCATCGAAAATAACGCCAAGATCAGCTTCATTTTGAGTAACCGCTTGACTGACTACCTGCATAGCCCCCGAATCTTCAGGATTGGGCGGGTGGTTGGGAAAGTTCCCGTCCGGCTCAAGGAATAGGCTGCCGGAGGTATCAGCACCCAGGCTTTCAAGCAGCTGGGCATAAAAGCCTCCGGACCCGTTGCCGGCATCAACCACGACATTCAAACCAAGTAAGGGACACTTATCTTGGGTTTCAAGCCATTCCCTGGTCAAATCAGCCAAAGAACGGCAATAATCCTCTAAGTAATTGTAAAGGGTAACGCTTCCAAACGTATCGCAAGGTAAAAGAGGCTGACTGAGCAGGGCGAGAATCTCCTCCAATACCTTGCCGGAAATGCCGCCTAAGCTTTTGGTAAAAAACTTGAAACCGTTTTTATCCGGCGGATGATGGCTGGCAGTAATCATCACAGCACCGGATAGGGAAAGTTCGCCTCTCTGAACACTTTGATACATCGCAGGCGTGGTACACAGGCTGAAAGAAAATACCTTGGCACCTTGGCTGGCAGCGCCGCGGCAAAAAGCCTCTGAAAGAGCTTGGCCCGTTAACCTGGAATCATGCCCGCAAGCAACAGCCAATTCCCCTTCTTCGTTTGTTTTAAGCCAAGACGCAAAAACCGCCCCCAACTTTTCTGCCAGTTCAGGGGTAATAACGGCATATTCTCCCATGGCTGTGCCTCGGATATCGCTGCCGCTTTTAAGTTTTCGGTAATCCACGTTGAATTCCTCCCGTTTGTGTAAGGTTGTAACTGTTTAACATCATATGGTAAATGGGCGCAAGGACCGTAAAATCTTCCTTTAGCTTTTTTTCAAAAGCGTTTGAAAAAATCAAACTACCGTCTCCGGGTGTTTTAATAAATAACAATTCCTTTTTAATGTACAGTTCTCCCAAATCTTTGGATAGTTCCGGCGGTACAGCCATCCGCTTATAGTCGTTGCCTTCCAGCAAAAAGCCCTGATCACTTGCCGTTTTTAACAGCTCAATAAAAGGCTTGGGATTTTCCAACATCTGACTGCGCAACAAATCCATGGCATCTTTGTTTTCTCCCCAAAAACCCAGCCCCCAAGATACACGCTCTATGCGCACCTCGGCCCAAAACATGGGCGCAGCAATGCGGGGCAAGCCTTGCCTGCGAAAAGCTATCCAGTGATGGTCGCGATAAGGAGACTTGTCTTTGGAAAATCTTGTGTCCCGAAAAATGCGCGACAGCACCTTTACCGGACGTACTTCCATCTGAGGGTCAATGGCCAGCATGGTTTCCTTCAAGCCTTCAATTAACTGATAATAAGGATCGCGCAACTTCTTGATGTAATCCGCCCGATGTTTCTGCATGAATTCCTTGCTGTTATGAAAGCGGATATCCAACATAAAGGCAATTGATTCGTCTGTAAAGCCGTTAAATTGCATAAAACCCCCTTGTTTCCATTCTCTTCCATGATAGGTGTTCCTACCAAAATAATCAAGTGAAAAGGTCCTTTTCACACAGTATCCTATCCTCTTCCCCTAAGATACCCTAAAATGACACTAGTAGCACAATAGCCTGCGCAACACTGCAACAGGCTATTAAATACAGTTTGTTTGATTAATTAAAGGGATTCATCTGCTGAGCTATCAGCTTCGCTTTGATTTTCTTGCTCGGCGTTTTCTTCCGCTTCTGGCTGTTCGTTTGCCATAGGCTCAGCTTTAGGCTCTTCTTCCAGCTCAAAAGCGATACAGATATCAAGAATGTCTTGTAAGAGCTGCCCCTTATGGCTTTCAAACGCTTCGTCAAGGCCGGCAAGTTTTTCTTTTCCACCTTCTACCTCTTTATAAGCATCCAGGGTTACGCTTAGATACTCAATGGCACGATAGGCTTCTTCCGCGCTGCGATTGACACGAGCCGCACTCATGGCCTCGGTGTCGGTTGCAAAGGCATGCTTTACTTTTTCATAGGCGCTTGAACTAAAAGCCTTGAACTTTTCATAAGCGCTCGAACTTAATTCCTTAATGTTGTCTACCGTCTCCTCGCCTTTTTGAGCAAAGCGTTCAACATTTTCCTTTTTAGCAAGATCGGACACCACGCTGCCTACCTTTTCAACTGCCCCCGCTACGGTGCCTAAGGTAACCATGACGGCTTGTTTTACAAAAGAGTTTTTCTCTTTATTATCGGGTTGTTGGTTATCTTGTGGCTGGTTTTCGTTGGATTGATTCATTAAGTAAACCCTCCTTGATTGACGTTTTTTATAGTATACTCCAAAAACTGAGGCTTGTAAATTTGGACAAGGCTGTTAACGAAACCATCCTTATCAACTAACACAAGATAATGGAGGAGTTTTCCCTCATCCTCCTCCATTGTTCATTTAGCTTATTGACCCGTTTCTTTTAGAAACTGGACTACGCCATCCTTATCCACGATGTACGGGCCCTCGTCCATCAGCTCCGCTATCGTAACCAATTCAAGCCCAAGACTCTGATAGTATGGGATGACCTCTTCAATGACTTCGGGGGTATAGAACCCGCCCTGATGGAACAGAATGATGTCCCCCGCCTGAATGTCTTTGGTAATGCGTTTTAGAATGCGGGGAATGTTATAGTTCTTATCCCAATCGTGGGAATCGTAGGTCCACATATAGGTTTCAAAGCCCTGTGAGCGAACCAGGCAACGGACAAATTCATTCATCTCGCCGTAGGGCGGACGGAAGGCTACCGGCCGCTGGCCGGTCAGTTCCTCGATGATCGCGTTGGTTCTCTCTACCTGGCTAACGACTCGCTCATACGGAATGCCATTTAACCGGGGATGTACCCAGGTATGGTTGCCCAGTTCATGGCCTCTTCGAACAACTTCTTGCAGCCATTCTCTGGATAAATCTGCCCAGTGGCCCGTAACAAAAAACGTAGCTTTGACACCATATTTATCCAGCGTATCCAGAACTTTTACCATGTTTTTATCGCCGTTGGCTGCATCAAAAGTGATAGACATTTTATTGTAAGAAGTGTTGACACGTCGAATGGCCTTGTTGCGGATGTCATCTACCGCCAGCAAAAGATCCTCTTTTGAAACCTTTTGGCCGTTCACCATGACAGATAAATATTTTGCACCCAGCCAAGTTTCCGGAATGGTCAAAGAAATTCTTCGTTTTGGCTTGGAAGACCAGAGCGTTGTTTCGCCTACCACGGTGCCCTCTTCGTCTACCACCTGCGCGGTCATCTCTTCCTTGTAACGAGCTGGATTTTTAAGCGTGACAGAAAAAGAAACCTCTCTGCCCTGAAAGCTGACGATAATTTTTCTGTCAAATTCCACAACAGGTTGAGCTTCCGTGCCAAAAGCTGAAAACATACCCAGTAGCATCATAAGCACCAGCAGCGAAGATATTAATCTTTTCATTTGTAGCCTCCATTTTTTCACTGGCAGCGGAATTTCGCCGCCACCAATTACCATCAGTTTAGATGATGTGAACTTGCCTGTCAATCCCTTTCTAACTCTTAATCAGCAGAGGGAATGGCTGATGAAATGACATCCGAACCCTATCTTAGAGTTACATAGCATCACTTTCCAAGGCAACTAGATAGGAAAGCAGCAGGTCTTCCACTTCTTTAGGGTCAGTTAGTTCGTTAATGCGTGTACGTACTTTAGCAGCGCCTCGCATGCCTTTTAAATACCAGGCAAAATGCTTGCGCATTTCAATCACCATCGCGCGCTCGCCCTTCCAAGCGCCCATCATACGCGCGTGGCGCAGGGCAAGTTCAATACGCTGCCTTGGGGTCACATGAAAAGGCCGTTCTTGAAAAAACGCCTTGATTTGGGCAAAGATAAAGGGCGCGCCTAAAGCTCCCCGGCCAATCATAATTCCATCACAGTTTGTAGCCTTTACGATATTGACCGCGTCCTCGGCCGTAAAAACATCGCCATTGGCAATTACGGGGATATTAACCGCCTGTTTCACTCGGGCGATGGCTTGCCAATCGGCTTTACCGCCGTATTGCTGTATGCGTGTGCGCCCATGAACGGCCAATCTGTCAGCACCGCTTTTTTCCAACATCTTGGCAAAAGGGACAGCAATGTCACTGTCCCAGCCGATGCGCATTTTAACCGTTACAGGGCAAGAAACTGCTCGTTTCACCGCCGCGACTATGTCTGCCGCCAAAGCAGGCTCTTTCATCAGGGCACTGCCGTTGCCGCTTGAGGTGACCTTTTGCGCGGGGCACCCCATGTTAATATCCACAGAAATAAAATCGCCCATATCAGCCAGTCTCTTTGCTGTATCCGCCATATATTCAGGGTGGTGGCCAAAAATTTGTACAGCAAGCGGACCTTCTTCCGGAAATTTCTCAAGCAAAAAGCGGTAGGCTTCATCAGGTTTTTTGCAGGTCACATACCCTTGGCTGCTTATCATTTCCGTTGTAGCAAAATCAGCCCCTTGCTCAAAGCAGAGGCTGCGAAAAGGCGCGTCGGTAATCCCCGCCATGGGGGCAAGTTCAAGGGTAATGTTATTTTTTATCATCAAGCAGCGCTGTTCGCTCCAAATTTTTGATTAACCAGCGTCCGTTTTCTCTGGCTAAAAGCACCTTGTATCGGCCGCTTTCCCAGCGGGGAACGGGCCATTGGTCTTGCGGCAAGGTGGTTTTATATTCCCCAAGAATACGCCCGTCAACACCAGGCACTCTTTCAACCACCGTGGCAGAGGCTTCATCCTCCCAGGGCCAGCACCACAACCACTCCATCTTCAGGCGATGATCGATGCCGTTGATGCGGTAGCGTGTATAAGGGTTGGTACCGTTATGCACGGTAGCAAGCACGGGGTCCCGGCTCAAGTAGGAAGGAGAAAAATAGTTTTCCATCTCTTCCTCCGGATGTCCCATCATGACCACTTGGGCGCGCTTAGCCATGCCGTCTTTCATAATAATGTAAATATTGCTGGCATTCATGGCAAAGTAAAAAGCAATGCTTAGCACTCCCAGAAGGGCTACAGCCAGGGAGAGCTTGCTTACGATATACCAAATCAGCCTACGTAAGTACTTCATTTAAGGGTGCAAGGTGGTGCCCATTTCACTGCCGGAAAGCACCTTTAAAATATTGTCGGGATCGTCCATGGAAAATACGCGCACCTCGGGTAAGCCCTTATCCGCGCACAAAGCAAAAGCAGACATGTCCATCACCCGCAGATTGGCGGCCATGGCATCTTTATAGGAAATTTCTTTAATAAACTTTGCGGAAGGGTCTTTAAGCGGGTCGGCAGTATACACACCGTCAATGGATTTTGCAAGCAGCAGCGTATCGGCCTCAATTTCAATGGCGCGAAGCACCACAGCGGTATCAGTGGTAAAAAAGGGGCTGCCCAAGCCTCCGGCAAAAAGAACAATTTCTCCTCCGGCCAGCTTTTCTCTTGCAAGATCCTGACGAACCACATCGCAAACACGCGGCATTTCAATGGCGCTCATGACACTTGCTTTGGCGCCGTGACGCACAAGAGCGTCCTTTAAAAACAGGCAATTAAGCACCGTCGCCAGCATGCCCATCTGATCGGCAGTTACGGCATCCATGCCCTGGCCGATACGGCCACGCCATACATTACCGCCGCCGGAAAGCACGGCCAGTTCAAACCCGGCCTTTTGTACCTTGACCAGGCTCTTTGCCAAAGCATCGGCCCTATCGATGCAGAAAGTGCGACCATCATCGGACAGCGCTTCACCGCTGATTTTAAGCATTACCCTTTTTGCCATCTTGTTCTCCTTTGATACTATATTGCTTTTAGAATAGCGATTTTATCGCGGCGGGTTTTCCGGTTTGGCAAAGCCTTGTAAAGGAGGCATAGAGAACCTATACCGACTGGACGAGACACAGCCAAAGAGAAAAAGATATGCCGGAAAACGCTGGTTTTAAAGGCAACATAGTATTTAATACACAGAAGGGTGTGCTAGGAAGCACACCCTTCAAATATAGCTAATTTAAGCCTTTTGGGTCATTTCAGCAATTTCATCTGCCAAATTGCTGGTTTTTCTTTCGATGCCTTCGCCGCGCTCGAAGCGAACAAAGCGGACAACGCTTACGCCGTCATCTTGCAGGTCTTTAACAGTGTCATTGATAAGTGCTTGAACGGTGACATCAGGGTTCTTAACAAACTGCTGTTCAACCAAGCACACTTCTTTGTAATACTTTTCAATACGGCCAACGACCATGCGATCGACAATCTTTTCAGGCTTGCCTTCGTTGATGGCCTGAGCGCGCAGAATCTCACGCTCTTTTTCAATACGGTCCTGGGGAACATCTTCCTTGGTGAGATACAAAGGATTAGAGGCCGCGATTTGCAGGGCGATGTCGTGGCACAGGGTCTTAAAGGTTTCGTTTTGAGCGGTTTCAGCATTGGCGCAGCTTACTTCAACTAAAACGCCGATCTTGCCGCCCATGTGAATGTAGCTATCCACCAAGCCGCTCTCTGTTTCGTAGCGCTCAAAGCGGCGCACGCTGATCTTTTCACCGCTTGCCAAGGTAGCTTCGTTCACCAGGGTAGACACGGTGATAGAGGGATCGTTGACAAAGGGCTGCTCAAGCAGTACGTCTTTATCTTCAACGCCCGCGGCTTCTTCCTTGGAAACGGCCTTGGGGGCAGTCTTTGCAACCTGCAGGGCAACATCGGCACTCAGCTTCTTAAAGGTATCGGTCTTGCCGACAAAGTCGGTTTCGCAGTTGACTTCAACCAGAGAACCAACCTTACCATCTTCGGAAAGATAGCTATCAACAGCGCCTTCGGCTGCAATGCGGCCGGACTTTTTGTTGCTGGCGGCAAGGCCTTTTTCACGCAAATATTCAACAGCTTTTTCTAAATCGCCACCAGAAGCAACGAGGGCATTTTTACAATCCATCATGCCGGCCTGGGTGCGGTCACGCAAGGTTTTTACCAATGCGGCAGTAATTTCCATCTTCTACTCTCCTTTTCTTACAGTTGAACTTCGGTATCGACGTTTTCATCATGGGGCAGGTCGGCATCACTCTGGACACCTTGACGGCCTTCAAGTACGGCATCGGCCATCTTACCTGCAATGAGTTTAACAGCACGGATAGCATCGTCGTTGCCGGGGATGATGTAATCAACTTCATCGGGGTCGCAGTTGGTATCTACGATAGCGACAATTGGGATGCCTAAAGTGCGGGCTTCAGCAACGGCGATATGCTCTTTTTTGGTATCAACCACAAACAGCGCGCCGGGCAGAGATTTCATTTCACGAATACCGCCCAGGTTGGCTTGCAGCTTTTCGCGTTCATGCTGAAGTTTGGCAACTTCTTTCTTGGGCAGCACATCGAACTGGCCGCTTTCTTCCATTTTGTCAATGGCGTTGAGCCTGTCAACACGGGTGCGGATGGTGCGGAAGTTGGTGAGCATGCCGCCCAGCCAACGGTTGTTCACATAGAACATGTTGCAGCGTTCGGCTTCCTGCTGAATGCTTTCCTGCGCCTGCTTTTTAGTGCCGACAAACAGAACAGACTTGCCTTCCGCGGCTACGCTACGGACAAAGGCATAGGCTTCATCAACCTTGCGTACGGTTTTTTGCAAATCAATGATGTAGATGCCACCACGCTCGGTAAAGATGTAGGGAGCCATTTTGGGGTTCCAGCGGCGGGTCTGATGCCCGAAGTGTACGCCTGCTTCCAGCAGGTGTTTCATAGAGATAACTGCCATAAATTCCTCCTTGTTTTTTCCTCCGCAGGACACTTTGGTTTCGCCACCCTTTCGGGGCACAAGCGACCAGTCTCTGCGTGCGTTATCCGCCCAATTATATCATCAATCAGCAAACTTGACAAGCTAAAAACCAATGAAATAACAGGAAATATCCTATTCCGCCTGTGTATTATGGGCAGAAAAAGAATAAATAGACTGAACAGCCCGCGGGGGCTGGGTTTCCACCGTAAACTTTTGGGCCCGAATAGCCGGGATGGCGCAAATGTGTTTATGGCCTATGGATTGGCCCTGATAAATGAGCAGAACGTTCTTTTCATTCATGTGAGCGTATATTTTGAACGATTGAATATGCTGCCCCTCTATAGTCTATCATAACTTGGTCAAAGAAAGAATAATATTGTGGAAACAAAAAACAAACAGACCAAGGACTGTATCAAAAATACCAGGTTAAGCTATTTCGGATTTCCCGCTTGACAAAAAGCCATGCCGTCTTTATAATATTTCCGTTGCCGGTGTGGTGGAATGGCAGACGCGACGGACTCAAAATCCGTTGGTAGCGATACCGTGCTGGTTCAAGTCCAGTCACCGGCACCAAAATAGCAATAATCCGAACCAAATCTTGCTGAAAAAGATGGTTCGGATTTTTGTTTCGCTTTGATGTCGCAAACATTTTCTTACGAGTAAACAAGCATACCTTGATCTCACACTCAAACGAGTAGATAACAGCAATCCGCTGATTTAGTCCAAGATTTATTATTTTACATTCCCTCCCTTGCCCCTAAGTGAATCTTTCGTTACAATATAAATATCGTAAATTCCAACCAAAAACCTGATGGAGGATAATCACATGACAAAGACTCATCTTGAGCCTTGCCCCCAAGAAGGCGTGTGGCAATCCTATCTTCAATTGCTTTCCCGTGAATTTCCCACCCAGCGCGCGGCGGTAGCGGAAATTATCCGGCTGAAAACCCGGTTGCAATTGCCCAAGGGCACGGAATATTTCTTTTCCGACCTGCACGGTGAGCATATGCGTTTCCAGCGCATGCTGGCCAGCGCTTCCGGCACCATCCGGGACAAAATTGACACTTTGTTTTTTTCCGTCCTCAGCCCCGAAGACAGAGACGAATTGGCGCAGGTAGTATATGATCCCGAAAACATGATGCGCCGCCTTCGGGATGCGGGCAAGATTGGGCATAGCTGGTACCACCTGACCATCGTCCGGCTCATTCAGGTGCTGAAGGTGGTATCCGCCAAATACACCAGGAACATGGTCCGGGAACAAATGGCCCCCGATTTTAGAAGTGCCATTGACGAGCTGATTTATAAGGATGAGGACGAAAGCCGCATGGACTACCACCGCTCTGTCATCCGGGCCATCCTTGATACCGGTGTGGCAGGCGACTTTATCTGCGCAGTGGCAGCAGCCATCCGCTCCCTCAGCGTGGCAAGGCTGCACATCATCGGCGATATTTTTGACCGCGGCGCCCATCCGGATTTAGTGATGGACGAGCTGATCGCTTTCCATGATGTTGATATCCAGTGGGGCAACCATGACCTTTTATGGATAGGCGCTGCCATGGGCAATGAAGCCATGATTACCAACGTCATGCGCCAGGGCATCAACTATAATACCTACGATCTATTGGAGGACGGCTACGGCATCAACCTAAGACCTCTTTCCATGTTTGCCGACGCCACCTACCGGGATGACCCCTGTGAAATTTTTAAACCTAAAAACGAGTTTAACGAAAACCAGTTTGACACCGTTGACCCTGCCTTAGGCGCTAAAATGCTTAAGGCCATGACTGTCATTCAAATGAAGCTGGAAGGCCAGTTGCTGGCCCGCCGACCCGAGTATGGCATGGCTCAGCGCGACCTTCTAAGCCGGGTAGACTTTGCCAAGGGTACCGTCATGGTGGATGGGAAAGAACATCACCTCAGGGACACCCATTTCCCCACCATTGACCCCAAAAATCCCCTGAAACTAAGCCCCGGAGAAAGCGAATTGATGCGCTCCCTGGTTGCCTCCTTCCGCCACAGCCGCCGGCTGCAGTCCCACATGCGTTTCCTGATGAGCCACGGGGCTGCCTACCTAAAATACAACGGCAACCTACTCTACCATGGCTGCGTACCCATGAATGAGGATGGCAGCTTTGATGTGCTTGAACTTGATGGCCAGGCTCTCTCAGGCCAGCCTCTCTTTGACTATATCGACCGGACTACCAGAGACTCCTTTTTCCTGCCCTATAACAGCCCCGAACAAGTGAAAGCCCGGGATTTCCTGTGGTATTTATGGTGTGGACCCAAGTCTCCCATTTTTGGCAAAGACCGCATGGCCACCTTTGAGCGGGCATTCCTGACGGACAAATCCACCCACAAGGAAACCATGAACCCCTACTATCGCCTGGTTCATGAAGAAGCCGCCTGCCGCAGCATCCTGGAGGCCTTTAGGCTGGATCCTGACAGTGGTCATATCATCAACGGGCATGTGCCGGTCAAGCTTATCAAAGGTGAAAGCCCCATCAAAGGTGGTGGGCGACTGTTTGTAATTGACGGAGGCATGTCCAAAGCCTACCAGAAAACCACCGGCATGGGCGGGTACACGCTTATCATCAACTCCCACTCCATTGCCCTGGCGCAGCACCCCGCCGATGTCGCCGGGGAAGACGCCCCCTTTGACAGCCCCATTCTTGAAGTGGTGGAACGCTTCCCCAAACGCATGACCGTAGCCGATACCGACGAAAGCGACGACATGCACCGCCAGATTGAAGGTCTGGAGCAGCTGATTGCAGCTTACCAATCAGGTGAAGTGCCCGAACAGGATTGCCATCCCCTAAGGCCTTTGCAGTACGATTAATACGTTTGATTAAGGAGACAGAAATGAAAATTGCGTTTATTGGAACCGGCGTCATGGGATTGCCCATGGCAGGCCACCTGATGGATGCAGGGCACGATATGACCGTTTATACCCGCACCAAATCAAAAGCTGATCCCCTGGTCGCAAGAGGCGCCAAGTGCTTTGACACCATTGGCCCCTGCGTCAGCGACCGGGAGGCCGTCATCACCATGGTGGGTTTTCCCAAAGATGTCGAGGAGGTTTATCTGGGTAAAGGCGGTATCTTGGAAAATGCGCCTGAAGGCGCCCTCGTCATTGACATGACCACCACCAGCCCCGCTCTCTGGCAACGTATCGCAAAGGAAGCCAGGAAGCGTGGGCTAAGCCCCCTTGATGCCCCGGTTTCCGGCGGAGATGCCGGCGCCAAGGCCGGTACGCTTGCCATCATGGTGGGCGGAGAAAAAACGGACTTTGAAGCTGCCCTTCCTCTGTTTGAAAAGATGGGCAAAACCATCATCCATGAAGGCAGCGATGGAGCCGGCCAACACACCAAAATGGCCAACCAGATTGCCCTTGCGGGCGCCCTCACCGCCGTGGCCGAAGCAATAAGCTACGGCAAAGCCGCAGGGCTTGATCTTTCCAAAATGCTGGATACCATCTCCACCGGCGCTGCCGGCTCTTGGCAGATGAGCAATAACGGCCCAAAAATAATTTCCGGCGACTATGCCCCCGGCTTTTTCATCAAGCACTTTGTCAAGGACCTGAGCATCGCCCTGGAAGAAAGCCAAGGGCGGAACTTGGAACTTCCTATCCTTAAAAAGGCAAGAAAAATGTACGCTGGAATGGTAGAAAAAGGCCAAGGGGAACTGGGAACACAAGCGATTATCGAACGTTATAAGGATGGGGCTGAATAAGTCAAAGGTCCCCCATACGATGTTTTTTCGTTTTCCTTTTTGATTTTATTCTCAATCATTAGAAAAACGCTTCTCAGCAAATAGGGAAGCGTTTTTCTTGACAGGCAAAGTTTCAGGTTATTCGCCCGAAGGAACCTCATCGATAATCACGGTACCGGTCGTGTAGTAAATAATGTGGCGCAGGTTATTCTCATCATCAAAGAGAATATAGGAGCTGTTATCCGTTTCCACATCGAATTTCCCTCGGTACTCTTTAATCACTTGGCCGTTGATATCATACACCGTGACCAAACGTTCAAGCCCTCCTTGAAAGTTGGCCTGCTGGTCTTTATAAGCGCGCTGTCCGGCGGCACTGTAGTTTCCGTACCAGTAAATAAGACCGCAAACAATAATAGTAACTACCCAAACAATTCCTGCGCCGATGCGTAAACTCTTTCTGGTCACGGCATCATTCTTTTTATTCTTCGAGGTAAAGAGCAACCCTAAAAAAAGAATAATGCCAATCAAAGCTACGGCGAAAAAACCAACCCAACTGGCTATGGTCATTTTATAGCCTCCTCTACCCACTCAAGTAATTTACCGGCTAGCGCCGTATCTTCCCAGGGAAGGTTCAAATCGTCCCGGCCAAAGTGCCCGTATGTAGCGGTCTGGCGATAAATGGGGCGACGCAGACCAAAGCGCCTGATAATGCTGTCGGGGCGCAAATCAATCTTTTCATGGATAATGCGGGAAAGAACATCATCTTCAAGGGTGCCCGTGCCATAGGTATCCACCGCAAAACCAACGGGCTGAGCAACGCCAATGGCATAAGCAAGAGACACCATGCAGCGCTTGGCAAGGCCTGCTTTAACGATATTTTTTGCAACATGGCGGGCAGCGTAGGCAGCGGACCTGTCTACCTTGGTGGGGTCCTTGCCGCTAAAGCAGCCGCCGCCGTGGGCAGCAAAGCCGCCATAGGTATCCACGATGATTTTTCTGCCCGTGAGACCGCTGTCCCCCGTGGGGCCGCCAATCACAAAGCGGCCGGAGGGATTGATTAAATAACGGGTATTTGGGGTAACCAGTTCTTTGGGCAGCACGGGCAAAATCACCTTTTCCAGCATTTCCTGTTCAATCTGCTCATGGCTTACATCTTCGTTATGCTGGGTGGATAAGACCACCGTGTTAATGGCAACGGGCGTTCCGTTGTCATAATCCACCGTCACTTGAGCCTTTCCGTCCGGGCGCATCCAGGGACAGGTGCCGTCCTTGCGCACCTTAGCCATACGGCGGGTAATATGATGGGCAAGCACCAAAGGCATGGGCATGAGTTCGGGGGTTTCGTCGGTCGCGTAGCCAAACATCATGCCCTGGTCACCCGCGCCGGTCTGTTGCACATCATCAGCCTGGTCTCTGATTTCTTTGGCCCGGGAAACGCCGCTGGCAATGTCTACTGACTGCTTATTAATGGCAGTAACCACCGCGCAGGAATTACCATCTAGGCCCATCGCCCCATTGGTATATCCAATATCTAAAATCACTTTACGTGCAATCTGCTGTATATCGATATTGGCTTGGGAGGTGATTTCGCCCATCACCAGCACCAAACCGGTTGTTGCGCAGGTTTCACAGGCCACACGGCCTTGGGGATCTTGTTCTAAAATCGCGTCCAAAACGGCATCGGATATCTGGTCACAGATTTTATCCGGATGCCCTTCGGTTACCGATTCAGAAGTAAATTGTCTAATCATGTTTCTCCTTTCAAATAAAAAGCTCACCAGCAAGCTGATAAGCACGTCCATCTTATCTCCCAGCTTGCGCTGCCGGATTTGGCACCTTACTGTTCCAGTTGGTTGCCGAGGTTCATCGGGCCGGTCCCTCCCCTACTCTGGATAAGAAATATTCACTTCGAGCACGATTATACACCATATCGCCTATAGGTGCAAGCGGAAATATAGTAATCCCTTGAAAATCCCGCCAAGGAATGTACCTTGGCGGGACTTGTTTTCGCTATGAAGCAGAAACCTTACGCAATCTCCTGCTGGGCTTTGGCAATGTACTTTTGGATGCCTTCAAGCCCCGCAAACAACTGCGGCGCTCCGCTGCCTTCCACTACCAGCGTGGGTGCCTTGACGATGCCCAGCCCTAAGGCGCGGGGCATATCTTCTTCGGCGTAGACCTTGGTGTAGGGAAGCTTTGCTCTATCGAGCAACTGAGTTGCCAAGGGGCAGTTGGGGCAAGTGCGGGTTACAAAAAGGGTAACTTTACTTGCTTTGGACGGCTGCGCTATGGCTTCGTATATTTCGCCGTCTACCGATTTCATCTGGGCATGCTTGGGCATGGCATCTTCGCTTATGCAGTATTCCTTGCGGTTCTTGTATTCCTGAGCCTTGCCATCGTTCCAGTTTTGCACCGGGCGATAGTAGCCGGTAATGCGGCTGTACACTTCGGCACGCTTGCCGCAGGTGGGGCAAGTAAAGTGTTCGCCAACCAGGTAGCCATGCTCCTTGCACACAGAATAGGTCGGTGACAAGGTGTAGTAAGGCAGATGGTAGTTATCCGCTACCTTTTTCACCAGCCTCGCGGCCGACTGCCAGGAAGGCAGCTTTTCACCAAGGAAAGCATGGAATACCGTACCAGAGGTGTACAGGGTTTGCAGATTGTCCTGGATATCAAGGGCGGAGAAGATATCATCGGTGTAGCCAACGGGCAGGTGTGAAGAGTTGGTGTAATAAGGCGTCTCCCCTTCCTTGCCGGCGGTGATGATGTCGGGATAGCGCTTCACATCATGCTTGGCAAGGCGATAGGTGGTGCTCTCCGCGGGAGTAGCTTCCAGGTTGTACAGGTCGCCGTACTCTTCCTGATAGTCACTCAAGCGCTCACGCATGTGGTTGAGTACCTTTTGGGTAAAGGCCTGAGCCTCTTCGTTGGTCATGTCTTTGCGCAGCCAGTTGGCGTTTAGGCAAGCTTCGTTCATACCCACAAGGCCGATGGTTGAGAAATGGTTGTCAAAGTTGCCCAAGTAGTGCTTGGTGTAGGGGTACAGACCTTCTTCCAACAAGCGGGAAACAATTTCTCTCTTTACTTTGAGGGAGCGCGCGGACAAGTCCATCAAGTGGTCAAGGCGGCCAAAAAAGTCCCGCTCGTCTTTGGCCAGGTAAGCAATACGAGGCATATTGATCGTGACAACGCCGATAGAACCGGTCGATTCGCCCGAACCGAAGTAACCTCCGTTTTTGCGGCGAAGCTCCCTTAAGTCAAGGCGCAAACGACAACACATGCTGCGCACGTCGCTGGGCTCCATGTCGCTGTTGACATAGTTGGAGAAATAGGGCGTGCCGTACTTGGCCGTCATTTCAAACAGGAGCCGGTTGTTTTCGGTATCGGACCAATCAAAATCCCTGGTGATGGAATAGGTGGGAATAGGGTACTGGAAACCGCGGCCGTCCGCGTCGCCTTCAATCATGATTTCGATAAAAGCGCGGTTGACCATGTCCATTTCCTTTTGGCAGTCGCCATAGGTGAAATCCATTTCCTTGCCGCCAACAATGCAGGGCAGGTCTTTTAAGTCGGCCGGTACGGTCCAGTCCAGCGTAATGTTGCTAAAGGGTGCCTGAGTTCCCCAGCGGCTGGGCGTGTTGACACCGAAAATAAAGCTTTCAATGCACTTTTTCACTTCGTCGTAGGTGAGGTTGTCGGTCCTGACAAAGGGCGCAAGGTAGGTGTCGAAGCTGGAGAAAGCCTGGGCGCCAGCCCATTCGTTTTGCATAATGCCAAGGAAGTTGACCATCTGGTTGCACAGCGTCGCAAGGTGCTTGGCGGGCTTGGAGGAAATTTTGCCGGGCACGCCGCCAAGGCCTTCCTTAATCAGCTGCTTAAGCGACCAGCCTGCGCAGTAACCGGTGAGCATGGAAAGGTCATGCAGGTGGATATCGGCATTGCGGTGAGCGTTGGCAATTTCCTGGTCGTACACTTCGCTTAACCAATAGTTGGCAGTAATAGCGCCGGAGTTGGAAAGAATCAAGCCTCCCACCGAATAGGTTACGGTACTGTTTTCTTTGACGCGCCAGTCGCTTACGTTGAGGTAATCATTCACGGTATTGCGATAATCAAGGTAAGCGCCTTTCATCCTGCGCATTTTTTCGCGCTGCTTGCGATAAAGGATGAAAGACTTGGCCACATCGTGGTAGCCCGAAGCGGAGAGAACGGTTTCCGCACTATCCTGAATGTCTTCCACCTGAATGAGGTTGTCTTTGATTTTGTGGTTAAAATCTGCCGTAACTTTCAGGCTCAACAGCTCCAAAATATCCTGGTTATGGTTGGCTCCGGAAGCCACGAAGGCCTTGCGCAGAGCATCGGTAATTTTGGATAGTTGAAAGGCGACAACGTCGCCGTTTCTTTTTTGTACAGAAAACATGGTACCCTCCTTTTAATTAAACGCCACGCAGCTGTGCTGCAGGCACATATTGTTTAACGATTGTTAGCATTTCTTGCAGGGTCTCTTCCCCGTAGGCTTCAAAGCCCGGCTGAATCAGGTCGCCCGAAGAAACAAACTGCTGCAAGAAATAACGTTTTGCTCCCCGGATGCGCTTTGCCATTTGTTCAAGGTCTTGCACGCTGTGCAGAGGCTTTACAACAGTGGTGCGCAGTTCGTATTCGCCTTTGCCATGAAGCAAGAAGTCCAAGGACTGCTCTACCAAAGCGATGTCTACCTTTGCAAGCCCGGTCGCCTTGGGATAACCTTCCTTGGTATGTTTTAGATCCATGGCCACATAATCCACAAGGCCTTCGTTAACGGCACGCTGCAATCTCTTGGGAAAAAAACCGTTGGTATCAAGCTTCACCAAATAACCAAGTCGCTTGATTTTTTCAAGCAAGGTGAAAACCTTTTCCCGCATCAGCGGCTCGCCGCCGGTTATGCAAACTCCGTCAAGGATGCCCGCTCTTTTTTCCAGAAATTCAAGCAGGTCTTTTCCCTCGATGTCGGTCGGAAACTTATCCGGCAAAACCAGGCTTGCATTGTGACAAAACGGACACCGTAGGTTGCACCCCGATAAGAACACTGTAGCGGCCACATGACCAGGAAAATCAAGCAAAGTGAGCTTTTGCAAGCCTCCGATACGCACCTGCTTAACCTTCCTTTCGGCACTAAATGTTGTGTCCGTTTTATCTTGGAACTACAATATATAGTTTATTTTAGCATCTGTCAATAGTTTTTACAAAATTATTTCTAAAATTTTGTACACAATTTGTTTCCAATCTTTTATCATTGTATTTCTTGATGAATATCGTCCCTTTCTAGATAGTAAAGACAAGCCCAAAGACTTGACAATCTACTTAACTCATGCTATATTTTTCTAGCTGATTTCAGCATGCCAATATAGCTCAGTTGGTAGAGCAACGGTTTCGTAAACCGTAGGTCAAGGGTTCGAGTCCCTTTATTGGCTCCACGAGGTGTAGCGCAGTTTGGTAGCGCGTTTGGTTCGGGACCAAAAGGTCGCAGGTTCAAATCCTGTCACCTCGACCAAAAGACCAAGACAGAAGATATGAATTAGCTTCTGTCTTTTGTTTATAGTTTTTTCTCCGAAAGTCAAGTCTCATTTGCATTGCTTCTAGGAAGAGTAGCAAACAACAATACCGTTTCATCACTTGACATTTTCAGCCATGGTTACCTTGATGCTTGTATACTATTGCTTTTTTTATTATAATTAGGAAGCTTGTATAGTAATTGTTTTTATATCAGGAGGGCTTGGATGAAAAAAAATTTCACAAAAATTCTTGTAATCACTCTTTTGTTGTCTTTGGTTACCGTTCACGTTCAGGCCCTTCCTCTACAAGTGCGGCTTGAAAATATTGTTATTGAATGGCTTAAAACACTAATCAATCATTCCCCTATCAAAGAGATGTTTAAAAACAGTCAAGTCCCCTTGACAACACCTGAACCTACCGTTTCATCGGTGCCACCCTCTGAACCCACCGCTTCGCCGGTGCCAACCCCGGAACCCACGCCCACAGCCCATCCTGATTTGGTTGCGCGCTCTTTGCCGATCGACCGTAGCCCGGGCAAACCTCCATTACGTGAAAACTTTGCCAAAGGCGAATCAACCTGGCATTATGAAGACGACAGCATTATCGTAGACATTGAGCGCACTAAATATCTTGAGTCCACCTGCTTTGTAGCAACCGTACAAATCGCAGACGCTTCGCAGCTGCGCACAGAAACCGGCGCCCAGGAATGGAACCATAATCGTACGGTTGATGGTGTAATAATCGCCCGACGTTCTAACGCTGTAGTGGCCATTAACGGAGACTATCCCAACTATGAACCAACAGGCTATTTAATCCGTAACGGACAAGTATATCGCCAAAAAGCTGACCCGAACAGGGACATTTTGATCATTGACGAGTTTGGAGATTTTCACATCCTCCCCTATGCTACAAATAAAATGATTGAAGCCTGGGACGGACCGGAAATTATTCACGCCTTTAACTTTGGCCCCGGGCTTATCATTGATCGCACTTTGGGCAAAAACCTGCGCGTTTATTTTAACGGTGCGGACCTGCTCAGGCAGCGTGTCGCTATCGGACAATCGGGACACTTAAGTTACTATTTGTTTGTCACCGAAGGCCGGTCGGATGGTTCACGAGGCTTAACACTCAAGGAGTTTCAGGATTTTGTTAGCCAGTACCCTGTAATCAACTGCTATAATCTCGACGGCGGCAACAGCGCTTATCTGATTATCAACAACAAACGTATCAACGCTGTAGACTTTAAAGATGTACGTAACATTAACGACATTGTCTACTTTGCCACAACTCAGGAAACGGAAAGCACTAAATAATGATAGAGAATCTTCTTTCTTTTAGCCCAAACATTCATCTGGGCTTTAATGTAGCAGCGATTGTTGCGGGCTGCTTCGTTTTCATGCATCGTTCAAAAAAGCACCGGATATCATTTGCCACATCTTTTTTCTATTGCTTAGGCACACTTATTGGCGCTCTGGTTTTGGGACGCCTTAGTTACGTGGCCACTGCAGGGATACAAATAAAGGAAATTTTCGTCATCCAGAAAGCGCGAGAGGTGGCTTTTTCGGGCATAATTGTTGGCACACTATTAACTTTGCTCATTCTCTCAAAAACAAGTAAAAAACCTTTGCTTTCCATCGCTGCACCCGCTTTCGCTTTGATTCTGGTTTTCGCAAGGCTGGGTGAATACTTTGTTCTCTTTGGTTCTGGTGATTACGTGAGCAGTCCCCTCTTGTCTTTTTTCCCCTTGTCCATCCCTGACGGGTACGGCGATCGCTTGCTAGCCGTCAATCTGTTTGAAGCACTGGCGGCTCTCTTGGCTTATTTCACCGCCAGAAAAGAAAGAATCTATCCCATGCAGCGAGCTCTTATTCTTATCTGTACTTATCAAATTCTGCTTGAAAGTCTGCGGGTTGAAGCGCAGCAATATGGCTTTATCCGTATCACTCAGGTTGTGAGCGCCATTTTGCTTGTTATTTCCCTGATGAGTGTACTGTTTAAGGAAAATGCAACAACAAAACAAAAGATTTCTTCTCTCATGATTGTTATTCTTGGTATTGTAGGAGTCGGATTAATGGAATATGGTCTGGACAGGCTTCCTTGGCCGTCCTTTATCCTGCGAACGGTTATGCTTATCTGGGTTGTTTTGCTGCATTACTATGTCGACAAAACCATCCGACTGCATAGAAAGGAGAGTGTTCATGCGTAAGCTCTTTCTCTTATTACTGGTATTCATTAGCTTGGCTGTTTTAGCGCAGGAAAAAAACGTTTTTTCAAACCTCGAAGAAGCACAAGCATATCTGCAAAACAAGCCGGATGCGGTATGTACCTTAAAAAATCTTTGGTTAAGCCCCGAAAAAAGAGAGTCTTTCAAATCAGCTTTCCCGCAAGCTACGATTTCGTTTACCGACACGCTGTCGCAAATCACTTTAAGTGATCATTTGGTTTCTTTCCGCATCGATGGACATACCGATATTACAAAAGATCAGATTGAATTGCTCATCGAAGCATACCCGAACATCCAAACCATTGACCTTTATGATACAAGGTTACATCGAGATGACATGCTGTATCTTTTTGACACTTATCCCGATGTTCACTTTGGTTTCACCATTCGATTTGCCGAACACATTGTTCGTACCGATGCGACTGCTTTTTCTACCCTGCACAACAATAGTTCTCCCCAACATACTTCCCAGCAAATCGCCTACCTTCGCATGTGCCGAAACCTTTTGGCGCTGGATATTGGCCATAATGCTGTGGATGATCTTTCCTTTCTTGAGGATATGCCTAAACTGCGCATTCTAATCGTTGGCCGCAATCCGCTTAAAAACACCACCCCCATAGGCACCCTCAAAGATCTGGAATATCTGGAAATGTTTTCTTGCTGGATTACGGATATTAGTTCCCTTGTGAATTGTACAAAACTAATCGATCTCAACATCACCAACAACAAAATTCAAGACCTAAGCCCCCTGCTTGAAATGCCGCAACTTGAAAGGCTGTGGATAAACTGCGCACGTACCAGAAAAGAAGACCTGGAATTGAAAAAAATGCTGCCTGAGCTGCGCAAAGCTTTGCCCAATTGCGAAATCGACGCTGTTTCTTTGGGCACAAGCGGTAACTGGCGTTTTCATCCCCGTTACGAAATCATCTATGATGTTTTTAACCGCGGAGCCTGGCGGGCTTGGGACGATACCGACAACCTTCTACCCGCTAAAAATAGATAAAAATACATCAGCAAGATTGTTCATCTGAACTTTACAAAAATAAGCTTGCAAAAAAACACAAACAGAGGTATAATAACCGAGGCTGAAGTCAAGGTCTGTGGTTGAAAACCGATGCCAGTCGCAGGCAAAACGGTCCACGTAAGCAAGCATAGCTTGTGAGCACGGTGCGATTAGACGTAAGCCCGGCCGGGTAGTACCCGAGAGGATGGCGCTCGAAGCGAGCTTCGGCAAAGTTCCAGCCGGCGGATGTGGGGTCAAAGACCAGGTCAGCAGATGACAGCCAAGTATTATTTTTTTCAGGGGGTTTACCATCCATGTTCCAAGACAAAACGCTCGTTTGCAAAGACTGCGGTTCCGAATTCACTTTCACCGCCGGTGAGCAAGAATTCTACGCCGAAAAGGGTTTCCAGAACGAGCCCTCTCGTTGCAAGACCTGCCGCCAAGCCCACAAAAACAATCGTGCCAACGCTCCCCGTGAGATGCACGCCGCCGTATGCGCAAGCTGTGGCAAAGAAACGCAGGTTCCCTTCCTTCCCAAGAACGACCGTCCCATCTATTGCAGCGATTGCTTTGCCCAACACAGGTCAAATTATTAATCCCCTGTTAGATGCAAATGAATGCCCCGCCTAGGCGGGGCATTTTATACTCTACTCAAGTTAGAATAGCTATACTATTAACCGAGTGCTATAATA
>CAYFTJ010000005.1:30271-65464 GCA_964346155.1 uncultured Oscillospiraceae bacterium | reverse complement strand
ATGGTGCCGATGTTAACGTGCGGTTTGGTGCGTTCGAATTTTGCTTTTGCCATTGTTCATTATCCTTTCGCCGCTGCTTATGCGGCCAATCATTATTTGCCGAGAATCTTATCGGCGATGGACTTGGGCACTTCTTCAAAATGATCAAAGACCATGGTGAACATGCCGCGTCCTTGGGTACGGGATCTTAGGTCGGTGGCGTAGCCAAACATTTGGCTTAGCGGCACATGCGCGCGCACCACCTGGTCATGCTGCCTTGCTTCCATGGAATCAACGCGTCCGCGGCGGCTGTTGATGTCGCCGATCACGTCGCCCAGGTACTGGTCGGGCAGGACTACTTCCACCATCATCACGGGTTCAAGGAGCTTGGGATCGGCATTCTTCACGGCATCTTTAAAGGCCATGGAGCCCGCGATCTTAAAGGCGATTTCGGACGAGTCCACATCGTGGTAGGAACCGTCCACCACAGCCACCTTAAAGTCCACTACTTCGTAGCCACCCAAAATGCCAGCGGTTGAAGCTTCTCTGATACCGTTGTCGATGGGGGCGATGAATTCCCTGGGAATAACGCCGCCAACGATCCTGTTTTCAAAGCTGTAGCTTTCACCGGGCTCGGTGGGCATGATTTCGATGATGCAGTGACCGTACTGACCGTGACCGCCGGTCTGGCGCACATAGCGGCCTTCGCCCTTGGCGGCCTTGGAAATGGTTTCCTTGTAGGCAACCTGCGGCTTACCGACAGTGGCTTCCACCTTGAACTCGCGAAGCAAACGATCAACGATAATTTCAAGGTGCAATTCGCCCATGCCGGCGATGATGGTCTGGCCTGTCTCTTCATCAGTATAGGCCTTGAAGGTGGGGTCTTCCTCGGACAGGCGTACCAGCGAGGTGGTCATCCTGTCTTGGCCGGCCTTGGTTTTCGGCTCGATGGCTACGCGGATGACAGGCTCGGGGAACTCCATGTTCTCAAGGATGATGGGGTTTTTCTCATCGCACAGGGTGTCGCCGGTGGTGGTGTCCCGAAGGCCAACGGCGGCAGCGATATCGCCGGTGCAAACGCCGGCCACGTCTTCACGGTGGTTGGCGTGCATCTTGAGGATGCGGCTGAAACGCTCGCGCTTACCCTTGGTTGAGTTATAGACATAAGAGTTGGTTTCCACCGTGCCGGAATAGACGCGGAAGAAGGCCAGCTTGCCTACAAAGGGATCCACCGCGATTTTGAAAGCCAAAGCCGAGAAGGGCTCGTCATCGGAAGGATGACGCTCCATGACTTTCTCCGAATCCTTGGGATCGGTTCCGCTAATGGCGGGAATGTCCAGGGGCGAGGGCATGTACTTGACGATGCCGTCCAGCAGCGGCTGAACGCCCTTGTTGCGGTAGCTGGTACCGCAGAACACGGGGGTCATTTTGTTGGCGATGGTGGTTTTACGGATAGCGTCGTCCATTTCGTCCGGCGTGATGGTTTCGCCCGCAAAGAACTTTTCCATCAGGGTGTCGTCGGTTTCGGCGACCGCTTCCAAAAGTTTCATGTGATATTCATCGGCCAGATCACGAAGGTCGGCGGGAATCTCCTCGTCGCGAACGTCGTTGCCTCGATCGTCATAGTAGACTTCGGCACGCATCCTGACCAGGTCAATAATGCCGGTGAATTCGCTTTCCTGTCCGATGGGTAACTGTACCGCAACTGCGTTTGCGTGCAAGCGATTTTTCATCATCTCGATGGAACGGAAAAAGTCTGCGCCTACGGTGTCCATCTTGTTGACATACGCCATACGGGGCACCTTGTAGGTTTCAGCTTGTTTCCACACCATTTCACTTTGGGGTTCAACGCCTGCTTTGGCATCAAACACCGCGACGGCACCGTCCAGAACGCGCAAAGAACGCTCCACCTCAACGGTAAAGTCGACGTGGCCGGGGGTGTCGATGATGTTAATGGTGTGTCCATCCCAGACGCAGGTGGTTGCAGCGGATGTAATGGTAATGCCGCGCTCCTTTTCCTGTGCCATCCAGTCCATGGTGGCTGCGCCTTCGTGGGTTTCGCCTACGCGATGCACACGGCCTGTATAGTACAGAATTCGCTCGGTGGTAGTGGTTTTACCGGCGTCGATGTGAGCCATGATGCCGATGTTGCGCACCTTATCAAGCGGATGTGTTCTGAGCATACGGGTTTCTTTCCTCCAGTTTGGTAATGAACAGGTTGACCTGTCTTACCAGCGATAGTGGGCAAAAGCCTTGTTGGCTTCGGCCATACGATGCATTTCTTCCTTACGGCGAACGGCGTTGCCGGTGTTGTTGGAAGCATCGATTAGTTCGTTGGCCAAACGCTGATACATTTTTCTTTCGCTGCGGTTGCGGCTAAAGTCGACGATCCAGCGCAGAGCCAGGGTCTGACGACGCTCTTCACGGATTTCCATGGGCACCTGGTAGGTGGCGCCGCCCACACGGCGAGCCTTGACTTCCAGCTGCGGCATCACATTATTGAGAGCCTCTTGGAACACCTCGATGGGTTCTTTCTGAGTCTTTTCTCTAATCAATTCGAAAGCAGAGTAGCAGATGCCTTGGGCAACGCCTCGCTTGCCATCGAGCATAATTTGGTTAATAAGCTTGGTTACTACCGTTGTTCCGTACAAAGGATCGGGTAGAACTTCCCTCTTGGGTATAAAGCCACGACGGGGCATGATTGTTCCTCCTTCAAAATGGGGATCATACATCTTTCGGGTCCGGCACGTCAGCATCGCGCCGTTTCTTCAGAAAAGCTATCGGCTTACAGCCGCGCCATGATTGTTCGTTCCTTCAATCAGGGCAGATAGCCGCCTTTTAGATGAATGGTCCTTTACTTCTTCGGGCGCTTTGCGCCATAGAGTGAACGGCCCTGGTTGCGCTTTGCAACCCCCGCCGTATCAAGTGCGCCACGGATAATGTGGTAACGCACGCCGGGAAGGTCACGAACACGGCCGCCACGGATGAGCACGACCGAGTGCTCCTGCAGGTTATGACCAATACCGGGAATGTAGCAGGTACCTTCATACTGATTGGTCAAACGGATTCTCGCAATTTTACGCAAAGCCGAGTTGGGCTTTTTGGGCGTCGTGGTCCTGACACTCAGGCAAACGCCGCGTTTTTGCGGGCATCCTTGCAGGATGGGTACGTCAGATTTTTTGACTACCTTTTTCCTTCCCTTGCGGATCAATTGGTTGATCGTGGGCATGGAACACCTCCTGATTAATTAATCGGAGCCGGTCTAAGCGGTCTCCTCCTATAAAATGCTCTCAACCCTATGAGCACATATAGTCTTGAATGATTGGGACGATAAACGCCCAAGTTGCCCATTTTTGCTCACTCAAAAAGAGCGCACAGGGGCAACTTGGGCATAATAACATGAAAAATCAAGGCTTGTCAAGCGTTTTCGATATTTAACACAAATTTTTCATATACTCTCAGCGATATCCAAAACCAGCCGTTCGGTCTTTTCCCAGCCAAGACAGGGATCGGTGATGGACTTGCCCCAAACACTTTCCCCTATTTTTTGGCATCCGTCTTCCAGGTAGCTTTCCACCATGAAACCCTTGACCAGCTTCTTAATATCAGGGTTCCACCTCATGGACGCCATCACATCCCGGACTATACGCACCTGCTCAAAGGAATTTTTGCCGGAATTATCATGGTTGGTATCAATTAACACGGCCGGGTTTTTCAAGTCCCACTCCTTGTACAGGTTATTGAGCAGCAGGAGGTCTTCATAGTGATAGTTGGGCAGGGCGTTTCCGTGCTTGGAGCGGTAGCCCCTCAAAATACAGTGGGTGTAGGGGTTGCCCTGGGAGTGGGCTTCCCAGCCGCGGTAAATAAAGGTGTGCCTTTGCTGAGCGGCAAACACCGCATTGAGCATCACTGACAGGTCGCCGCCCGTCGGGTTTTTCATGCCTACTGCCGTTTCAAGGCCGCTTGCCGTCAGGCGGTGTTGCTGGTTTTCAACCGAGCGGGCACCCACGGCGCTGTAACACATCAGGTCATCCAGGTACTTGGCGTTTTCGGGGTAGAGCATTTCATCGGCGCAGGAAAAACCCGTTTCCTCCAAGGCGCGCATGTGCATCTTGCGGATGGCCACAATGCCTTTGAACATGTCCGGCTTTTCGTTGGGGTTGGGCTGGTGCAGCATGCCCTTGTAGCCCTCTCCCGTTGTGCGCGGCTTGTTGGTATAGAGCCTGGGCACAAAATACACCTTGTCCTTGACCTTTTCCTGCAACCCCCGCAAACGCTGAAGGTACTCCATGACGCTGTCTTCATTATCAGCCGAGCAGGGGCCGATAATAAGCAGCAGCTTATCGGACCGACCGGCGATAATGTCGCATACCTCCAGCATGCGCTTTTGCACCACATCGGTCAGCTTAGCCGATACAGGATACATTTCCTTGACTTCCATGGGGATGGCGAGCTTGCGCTCAAAATACATATTCATAAAGCATTCCTCTCGTTCTCTAAAGGTTTGGGCTATAGGTTACTTTTTGTCAAACAAGGCGCGGCGCTTGGTGGACAGGCGCATCTTTTCCCGTATGCCTTCCACATCGCCCTCTGCAAGCAGGTCCCGAAACAAGGTAAATTCTTCCAGAAACCTGTCCATTTCTTCAAGAAGAGCGGACTTGTTGAGCATAAACAGTTCGCTCCACATCTGATCGTTAATTCTTGCAATGCGGGTTAAATCCCGGAAGGAGTCGCCGGTATAGTCAACCAGATGCGTGTTATCCGCGCAGGTCATGAGGCTCACGGCTATGCAGTGGGTCAGCTGGGACACAAAGCCGATCATCTTGTCGTGCTCTTCGGGCGACAGGCTGGAAATGGTTTGAAAGCCCAAAACTCTGCCAAGGTCCTCACACCATTTGATGGCCCTTTGCGTGTTGTTTTCCGTTGGCACAACGATGTAGTTGGCCTGCCTGAAAATGGCGGGGTCAGCGTTTTCAACACCGTAGACTTCTTTACCGGCCATGGGGTGGGCGGCGATAAACTCCACCGTATCAGGCAGCATGGCCTGGATGTCGTAGACAACCGGCATTTTTACGCCCGTTACGTCGGTCAGCAGGGCGCCTGGCTTAAAGCAGTCTTTCCATTCCTGCATCCAGTCAAGCAGGGTGGTGGGATAGAGGCCAAAGATCACCGCGTCGGCCTGTTTTAAAATGGAAGCATCGGCCTTGGTATAGCCTTTGTCGATGATGCCCTTATCAAGCGCGTAATCGATGGCTTCTTTTCTCACATCAATGGCCGATACATGATAGCCAAGGCGCTTTAGTCCCATGGCGTAGCTGCCGCCCATCAGGCCAAGACCCACAATTAAAACCTGGCTTTGACTAATCCATTGCATGAAGCTCCACCTCCACTTTAAGCTTACTTAAATGCTCCCAAAATTCCGGATAACTTTTGTTGACCGCCTGCGCCCCAAGGATTTCGGCTCCGTACCGGGTTCCCAAAATCGCAAGGCTCATGGCAATTCGGTGGTCGTTGTGGCCGGAAAGGCTTTGCCTTGGCGTGTGCAGCTTGGCCGGATGGACAATGACCTCGTTTTCTTCAACCGTGAGCCTGGCGCCAAACTTTTCAAGCTCTTCTTTCATGGCGCTTGCCCGGTCACTTTCCTTGATTTTCAGCCTTTTCGTGCCGACAAAGTGCGCCCCCTTTCCATCCGCCGCCGCTATGGTAAAAAGAATGGGCCCAAGATCAGGGCAGTCGGACAGGTCGATGGGCCAGTCCCCCGCTTTGATTTTTTGAAATAATCGAGGATACACCCTATCACCCTGAAGGCTTTCTTGCCAAAGCCCCTGTACTTCCACTTTGTTGTCCAGCTCATTCAGCGCCGAGAGGAAGGCGGCGTTGGAATAATCGCCCTCCACTTTTACATGTTGCGGCTTGTAGCTTTGGCCACCGGGGATACGATAGCTTAGGTCACTGTCCTTTTGTATCTCAATACCAAATCGCTCCAAGGCCTGCACGGTCAAATCAAGGTAACTGGCGCTTTCAAGCGGCGGCAAGATGGTCAGGACGCTGTCACCTTCAAGCAAGGGAAGGGCAAACAAGAAACCTGTCATAAATTGGCTGGAAATATCGCCGGGCACAATAAACTCCCCTGCCTGTAAACGCCCCTGTACCTTTAAACCTTGCTTGTCTTGCAAAAATGTAAGCCCTTGCTCTTGACAGATATCTTCATAAACGGAAAGCGGCCGGGACAGCAGCTTTTCCGTACCCGAGAGATGCATTTCCTCTTTTGAAAGCAGACACAGGGGCACAAAAAACCTGAGCGTCGAGCCCGATTCGTTGCAATAAAGGCTGGCGGACCGGGCTTTACTTACATCCGCTCCCTCCACCAAAACGCCCGTTTGCATTTTTTCTACCCGCGCGCCCAAAGCCTCAAGGCAGTGAATAGTGGCCTTGATATCTTCAGAAAAGCTGAGATTATCAACCCGGCTTTGTCCCTTGGACAGTCCCGCCGCTATCAGCAACCGGTGGGCTACGGACTTGGAAGGCGGAGCGATCACCACGCCCTCTGCCCTGCTTTTTTTAACAATGGCCCGCATCTTGTCCTCGCTTAATAAACAAATCAATGGCTTCCAAATAGCCCTGAATGCCCTTGCCGCTGATGGTGGCAAAACATGCATGCCGGACAAAGCTTATTTGCCGAAAATCCTCCCGGCGGCTTACATCCGACAGGTGCACTTCCACACAAGGCAGGTTCACCGCCTTTAAAGCATCAAGGAGAGCAACGCTGGTATGGGTATAGGCAGCGGGGTTAAAGACAATGCCGTCATACTTTCCGTACGCTTCCTGAATCCAGTCCACCAAAACGCCTTCATGATTACTCTGGCGAATGTCTACCTCTATGCCGTTTTCCCGGGCATGATTGTAAATATGGTCACACAGGCTTTGGTAGGTTTGCCGGCCGTAAATGTCGGGTTCCCGAAGGCCCAAAAGGTTAAGGTTGGGGCCGTTTAAAACAAGTATTTTCATAAGCTGATCCTATCTGCAATGCTTTTGGCCGCTGCCTGAAAGTCGTTGGTTTGGTTAATCACTACATCGGCCGCTTTCCAGTAAATGGGTGCGCGCTGCTTGTAAAGCTCCATGATTTTTTCCCTGGTATCGGCAAGGGGGCGGTCCCTGGTGGGCATGATGAGGCCCGGAGAGCGATTGAGAAAATATAACCGCCCATTCTGCTTCAGGCTCTCAACATTTTCTTTCCTGGTCACGGTTCCCCCGCCCGTCGCGATAATCAGCCCCGAGCGCATGGACAGTTCCTTCACCGCTTCAAGCTCCTGCCGGCGAAAGCCCGCCTCGCCTTGGGCGGCGAAAATATCGGAAATTTCCATACCCGCTTTTTGCCTGATGTAGTCATCCACATCCACAAAAGGCCTGCCGGTCATGTCCCTTAACATCTTACCGACGGTGGACTTGCCGCTGCCCGGCATGCCGATTAAGACGATGTTTTCCTTTTGATTGAGCAAGCTCTGGTGAATGTCGGCAACGAGCTTTTCATCCAAACTTTCGTCAAGGAAAAGTTCGGCCGCTTTGACCGCCTGGGCAACCAGCATCAAAAGGCCGCCCGAAGCCTTGGCTTTCTTTTTAAACGCCTGCAGTACAAGCGGGGTGCGCAGGGGATTGTAAATGGCGTCCACCACGCCTTCAAGGCGGGTAAAAGGCGCAAGATCAATGGGCGTTTGCCCAAGATTGGGGAACATGCCCACGGGTGTTGTGTTGATAATTATCTGGCTGCGCCAATGCTCTTTTGCAGCCTGCTCATAAGTAACAGCACCCGCTTTTGCCGTGCGGCTTACAAGCGTTACGCTGTAAGCGCCAAGGCTGTCCGCCACCGCCTTTGCCGTCTGGGCGGTTCCGCCCGTGCCCAAAACCAAAACGTCCTTGCCTCTCAAATCAAGCCGTAAGGATTGAATCAGTGCCTGCATGCCGTCAAAATCGGTATTGTAGCCGGTAAGCTTCCCCCCTTGATTGACAACCGTGTTCACCGCGCCGATGGCCTTTGCTTTGGGACAAGTTTCATCCAGCAGAGGCATGATTTTTTGTTTATAGGGAATGGTGATGTTCAGCCCCTGGAAATTTCGCTGTTTAATAAAAGCATCAAAATCTTCTTTGGCCACCTCAAACAGCCCGTACTCATAGCGGCCAATGGCTTCATGAATGGTTTTGGAATAGCTGTGCCCCAGCTTTTCCCCAACTAAACCGTACATCATGCTTCTTCCTCCAGAATTTGCAGGGAAGAGAGCAGCTGCTCCCTGGTTTTCTGCTCAAAAGAAAAATCGCCCGCTTTATGGCAGTACACCACCGAGATGGCATCGCCTTCCCTTTTTTTATCGTGCATGACCTTGTCGATAACGGCTTCCGAATTCACCTTGATATGGGTGGGCAGCTTATACTTTTCAAGCACCTTTTTTAAGCGCGCCCTTACATCGGGCGAGCACATGGGCAGCATACCAAGGGCAACGCACTCACCATGATAGAGGCCGCCCTTTCCCTGCAGGGCTTCAATGCCGTGCCCCAAGGTATGGCCAAAGTTGAGTACCTTGCGCAGGCTCTGTTCTCTTTCGTCCTGCTCTACTACCTCTTGCTTTAGCAAGACAGCCCGCCTGATGGCTTCATCCATCTTTTCAAAAGCAGGCAACTCTTCCAGCATTTCAAAAAGATCAGCATCCCGGGTTAAGGCAATTTTGACAATTTCTGCATAGCCGTTGCTGACTTGGCGCTTAACAAGGGTTTGTAAAAGCTCCCCGTCAATCAGCACCCCTTTGGGCGGGTAAAAGCAGCCTACAATGTTTTTGACGCCTTCAAGGTTAACGGCAGTCTTGCCGCCAATGGACGAATCCACCTGGGAAAGCACGGTGGTGGGCACATTGTAAAAGTCGATACCGCGCATATAGCAAGCAGCGGCAAAACCCGCAGCATCACCCACCACACCGCCGCCAACAGCCACCACGCAGTCTTTGCGGGTGAAAGAGTGTTCCAGCATGGTTTTTTGCAGCTGTTCAAAATAATAGAGGCTCTTAGCTTCCTCGCCCTGGGGCAGGGTAAATAGCACCCCTTCTCTGCACATGGAAAGCAAATCTTTCGCATAGCTTTCAGGAACGCCCGCATCGGTCACCACCAGCGCCTTACGGTTTAAATGAAAGTGCCGGCCCGCCTTTTTCAGGCCCCCATTTTCAAATATAATAGGATAAATTCCCGTTGATGTCTTGACCTGCGCTATCATCCTCGATGCCCTTCATCGTCTCCAAGGTGAAAGTGTCCGACCACTTTCA
The DNA here is from genome assembly GCA_964346155.1 of uncultured Oscillospiraceae bacterium. Lineage (GTDB taxonomy): Bacteria > Bacillota > Clostridia > Christensenellales > Aristaeellaceae > DTU024. The sequence continues at coordinate 56,180 of CAYFTJ010000005.1, read as the reverse complement.
CGGTGGAACAGTGCCGGTTCAGTTCTTTTAGCATCGCTTGTCCCTGACGGCTTGTTTCATCGCCCTCGGCTTCCACATAGAAATAATATTGCCAGGGCTTATCTTTCACGGGACGGGAACGCAGCACCCGCATGTTAAAGCCGTGTTCAGAAATCACCTGAACGGCCTTGGCAAGGGCGCCGGTCACGTTGTGAACCATAAACAATAGCAGGAACCCGCCGGGGTGGCCTGCATCCAGGTTCAGCTCTCTTGCCGCAAACACGGCAAAGCGTGTGGTATTCAGGCTGTTTTCCTGGATATTGTCTTTGAGTACCTTCAGCCCATACAGCTCGGCTGCTTCCAGGCTGGCAATGGCGGCAAGGTGCTTATCGCCCCGCTCTTTGACCATCTTGGCGGCAACGGCGGTGTTCACCGCCTCGGCCTGTTCATAGCCCCGGTCCCTGATAAAAGCGGCGCACTGCGACAGCGCCTGTGGGTGGCTGATTACCCGCTTCACATCGTCCAAACTGCTGCCTTCTACGCCAAGCAGGTGCTGGGTCACAGGCAGGGAATACATGCCGTTTACAATCAGGTCGCCTTTTAGCATCAGGTCCATGACCTGCCCTACTTCGCCGGCAAAGCTGTTTTCAACCGGTAGCACGCAGCAATCACAATCGCCACCTTGGACAGCTTCATACGCCGCCTGAAAATCAGAGTAGGACACGGCTGTTCCGGAAGGAAAAACAGTCCTTACCATGCGGTGGGCAAAAGCGCCCTCCACGCCCGCATAACCAACGCGCATATTTTCCAGCATCAGGTGCTGATAGCGCCTTGAAAGTTTCATTCCTTCCTGTAAAAACCGGGCATAGTACTCCCTGAGCACAGGGTCCTGGATGGCGGCGGAGTTTTTTTCAATCACTTCTTTTTCCCGTGAAGCGTCAAGAACCGGCAGGCCCCGCTCCTTTTTGTACTGCGCCACACGTCTGACAGCCTCCATGCGCTCCAAAAAAAGCTGGGCCATCTCTTTGTCCACCCGGTTGATCTGTTCACGCGCTTTTAATAATTCGTCCATATTTTCCGTCCTTTTCAATAAAAAACCACCACTCCAAGCAAAAGAAGCGGTGGATTGTAGTGGCTTTGCCTAAAAGGTCAGCTCACGAGGCACAATCCATCGCGATCGTAAAATAAAACGACCGGTTAACGGTATTTTGCCTCATAGTGCGACCCTCCTGTAAGTAGTTGTTAGCATTGTACTGCTTATGTTTTCGGCTGTCAAGCAAAGTACAGGATAAAAACCTTACATGCTAAAATCCATGTCAAGGCGCAGGCTGAGTGCTCACGTACCAAAGCTCGCCATTTGTTTCAAGGCGGATAGTCTTGTTGGTATAGTACCTTGGTGTGCCGTACTTTTTTAAAGCCTTGTCCAGCCTGTCCACAGTGGATTTTTGGTTGGTAACAATGGCAAGCTGCGGCGCGACAATTTCATAAAACGGATGATACAAAACGTTGATACCGTGGTGCGGAATCTTGTAAATATCGCATTTGAAAAAAGAGTGGTCAAAATTTTCCATCAGCCACTTTTGGGCATCGGCGCTGATATCGCCCGTCAATAAAACCTTGGCATCGCCAAACTCGATCATGGTAACCAGGGAATGGTTGTTCATAATCACACCCTGGTCGCCCCAGCGCCAAACGGTCATTTTAGCGCCGCCAATATCCACCACGTCCCCCGTTTGCAGTTTAACATGCTCAACTTCACACGCTTCCAGCTTTTTTACATAGGGCTGCCACAGTTCATACCTTGATTCAAGGTTATAGGGAGAGTACTGCACCTTGGGCTTGTAGCCCTTGCTAAGTAAGTTGCTGGGCACCGCGATGTGGTCATCGTGGGCGTGAGTCAACAAAAATGCGTCAAAGGCATCGGGACCTTCTATCTGATTAAAAGCCAAGTACCTTTCAAGCGCGGGCGTCTTAAAGCCTTCGCCCCCATCGATAAGCATGCGCTGTTCCCCGCAGGAAACAACAATGCAGTCACCCCGGTGAATGCCGACAAAGTCAACCGTCAGCAAGGCCTCTTTTTCCCCAAAGGGACGATGGCTTATATACTCCACCTCTTCTTCGGGCGGCTTAACCCCCAGCTGGTAGTAAACGGGCAGCCCCTGAGCGGATGCTTGAAATAAAAGCAGAACAGCAAAAAGAAAAAGAGTGATTCGTACGGTGGTTTTTCTCATGAATGTCTCCTTTATTGAACACCCAGATTAGCCATCGCCTGGGTTAGGTTATACATCGCCGTATAGATTTGCATATCATCGTTAGTGGATAGCACTGCGTTGAGCTGGTTAATGGCATCAATCAAGCCCATATAACCGGGCGTATCGGCCGGATACAGACCGAGCAAGCCACTGGCCTGTTCAAGCAGGCTGACAGCCTCCCCATAAAGCCCGCTCACTTCGGGCATGGGCGGCTCTTCTATCTGTGGAGTCAGATGCACGTTGCAGGTTTCCATCAGCCCCGTACCCGACACGACGGAGTTGCCCAAATAGTCGCGCAAAACACTCTCATAAGAGGTGCCGATAAATTTTTCAAGCGGATGCCCCGTAGGCAAAACAACCACCGATTTTACCGCCACGCTTTCCGCAGGGCAGTATGGCCCTGCCGCCATGCCGGACACCGTACATATCTGCATTTGCCTGTGCATCTGGCAGGAAACGGTGGGCACAGTGTGGCTTGGGTAGTAATCGGTCACAACGCCGTAGCCATTGATGTCGTTGCGGCAGGCATCGGTGGCAAGCTGTCCCGAAACACGGCAGGTTGTCACCCGCGTTAGGCCGTAATCGGCTGGGTTGCCCTCCAAGATATCCCGGTTGCTTAAGCCTTTTTGCTGATGAATGGCGCTCATGTATGTTTGCCACAGCTTGGCAGCGCTGTTTCCGCCGGTGGTTTTGCTTGAGAGCTGCTTGTAGTTATCGTGCCCAATCCAGATGGACGAAGCATACCAGCCCGTGAGTCCCGAGAAAAACACGCCCCGCTGGTCAGAGTTGGTGCCCGTCTTGCCCGCAACGGTCTGTCCCTTGATTTGAGCAGAGCGTCCCGTGCCCTTGCTGACTGCCTCTTTTAAAATGTCGATGGTCAGCCAGGAAGTAGCAGGGTTAAATACCTGCCTTCTTTCCTGATGCTGGTGGGCATCGTAAATGACATTGTCGTCCCTGTCCAGAATGCCGATAAAGGACAGGGGCTGCTGGTACACGCCGCCATTTCCCAAAACGCCAAAGGCAACGCTCATTTCAAGGGGAGTAATGCCGCTTGAACCAAGGGCTACGCCAAAGGGCGTTTGGTCGATGCGCTTGGGATTGACACCAAGGCGCAGCAAAAAGTCGGCCGAACGCTCCACACCCACATAGGTTTGCAGGGCTTGGGCCGTAGCGGTGTTATAGCTTTTAACTAGTGAGGTGCGCAAAGTATCAGGACCCGTGTAGCCGCCGCCCCCGTAGTTTTTGGGGAAGGAATCCTTACCGTCCGCGCCCCGCCAGCCTTCGATAGGCAGGGGCATGTTAAACACGATGGAGCCGGCGCCCGCTCCCAGTTCAAAAGCCGGAGCGTATACGCCAATGGGCTTAATGGAAGAGCCCACGGGCATGTCCATGTCGGTGGCACGGTTCAAGGTGCGCCTTTGGGTGGGCGGAGTGCGGGAGCCTACAATGGCCTTTAATTCGCCCGTGCGGTAGTCGATGACCACCGCGGCGGCCTGGGGCTGAACAACTTCTTCATAGGTGCCGTCTTTGTTGGCGGAGCGGAAAATCTTGTCCTGCGGGTCTCTTAGCGCAGGGTAATCCTTGTAGTTAGCTAAAGTGTCTTCGAGAAGCTGCTGGATATCTGTATCCAAGGCTAAGTACACCTTGTAACCGCCCGTTCTCAGCTCATGCTCCATGAGGTTGCGGTTGGCGCGGGTGTTTTCAAGGCCCCGCATTTTCAGGAAGGTCTGCACCACGTCGCCAATGGCGTATTCCACATAGTGGGCATAGGGATACATACCCTGCCCACCCGAAGTTTCCAGGATATTGGCTGTGGCGGGATTTAAAGCCTGTTCATACTCTTCCTTGGTGATGAACTGGTTTTCCATCATTTGCCTGAGCACATAGTCGGTGCGGTTATTGGTAATGGCCCGGTAGTCGATGGACTCAGATGAGCGCAAATAATAGTTGCGCCGCGGATTATAGCGGTAAGGGTTGGTGGTAAGGCCAGCCAATATGGCGCACTCCCGCAAAGTAAGTTCGTGCAGTTCCTTGCCAAAATAGCCTAGCGCAGCCACCTTGACCCCATAATAGCTTTCGCCAAGATAAATGGTGTTAAGGTAGCTTTCCAGAATTTCATCCTTGGTGTACTTGGCTTCCAGCTGCATGGCCAAATAAGCTTCCTGAATTTTGCGCTTATAGCTTACTTCGTTGGTTAAAACGGTGTTTTTAATCAGCTGCTGGGTAATGGTGGAGCCGCCCTGCTGGCTGCCGGTGGTAAAGTTCTTGATAAATGCGCCGATGATACGCTTGATATCCACCCCTTTATGGGTGTAAAAACGCGCGTCCTCCACCGCCACAAAAGCCTTTTGCAATCTGTCGGGCATAGCGGCAATGGATACCATCACCCTGTCTTCCGTACCTTTAAAGTCGGTAATCAGTTTGCCGTCACGGTCATAGAAGAAGGAGGTTTCCGCCTGAGCGTCAATCTTGGCAAGGTCAAGCACGGGCGCTGTTTCCACATAGCCTTTGGCAATACCCACAATAGCGCCCACACCCGCCAAAGCAGCGATGAGCAGGGTTAAAAAGCTTAAACGCACAAACTGAACCAAGACCGCCAAAATAAATGGCGGCTTGGTTGTGCGTTTTTTAAAAATTCTTCTTGTGCGTTTTGGTTTACTCACGAATACATTCTTTCTCACATGATAAAAAGTTATAAAAAGTTATAAAAAGTTGAAGTTTACTTTAAAAACCAGTTCATCATGTAGCCGACGCTGTTGCCGTAGCGCACCTGCGTCCAGTTGGCCTGGGGCGCGATAACGCTTACATAGGTTCCGTGAGGCACCTTGGTAAGAATGGAGCCCGAGGTCTGCGAAGGGCGGTTGCGTAAATAGACAAAGGTTCCCTGGGGGTGCACCACGCGCTTGGAAGCACCGCCCTGGGTGCCGTAAACGGTCAGGTAACGGGACATCATGTAGCCCCGGGCGCCTGTCAGGGGGATATACACCCTGGACCATTCGTTTCCGTGCTCCAAAATCTGCACTTCCGTTCCGCCCACATACTGGCCCAAAACACGGGCATTGAGGGAGGCAGTCTCCCGCAGGTTCAGCCTTTTTCCAGTGTTGGTGACAATTCCCCGCATCCCGCCCGAAGGAACGGAAGAGGATGAGCCGGACGAGCCAGAGTAGCTACCCGTACGGATGAAGTTCGCATCCATAAAGCCCGTACGCCCGCCGGCGCTCACGTACCAATAGTCGCTTCCCTGCAGGTGGACGGATATCCCAGAGCCCGACGGCACCTGGCTTAGCACAGAAAAACCGGTACCGGGGCCTGATCTAAGGTTAATGGCGCCGCCGTTTTTCGCATAGGCAGTCGCGGCCGATGAACCGTAGGCCGTTCCGCCGCTCAACCGTAGGTACTCGCCCCGGAAATAGCCCGTCCTTCCGCCAATTTCCACATGGTACCAGCTGCCGTTGACATCAAGCACATTGCCTGACGCTCCGTTATAGTATATACCCAACACGGGCGCGGAATAAGAGGGATAAGAGCGCAAATTCAGGTACTGCCCGCTTGCAGGATTGTTCACCGTAAAGGTAGAACCGCCAGACCCGGCGGATGCCGTCTTCAAATACTTGGCGCTCATGTAGCCGGACAAGGGTTTATCCAAAAAATTAACCAGGTACCAATCGCCAAAGCTTTGCACCACTTCCACCCACTGACCGCGCTTTAAAGCGCCCAGCCACTGGTAGTTGGTGCCGGGACCGGAGCGAAGGTTTAATTGCTGGGTGTTTTGGACCAAGGCATAGAGCTTGTCTTGCGCCAAAACCGTCACGCCGGACAATAAAAGCACACACGCCAGAGCGACGGTTAAAATTTTCTTGTGTGTTTTCATTGGACTTCCTCCTCAAGGCTTGATACTGATATAACGATTCAAGCATGCGTTTTTTTGCATTCCCGTAAATTATTGTAGGCAATCATCGTCCATCAAGTCAAGCAGCACCCTGTTCATCAGGTCCATGCCTCGGCGGGTCAAAAAGACATGGCTGTCCGTTTCTTTGACCAGGCCTTTGTCTATGGATGGCCAGAGCCTCTTTCCATACACCTCATCAAAACTCGCTTCGTAATTTTCTAAAAAAGCCTTTTTGTCTATGCCTTGAGTCATGCGAAGGCCCAGCATGACGCTTTCAAACATCTGTTCTGTTTTTGAAAGCCTTTGAAAATGCGGTTCCTTGCCTAAAAGGTAATCTTCCAAATTTAAAACATTCTGCCGCCTTAGGTCCTTTTGAATAAGACCGGCTGCTCCGACCCCATAGCCGTGGTAAAGCTGCCTTTGCCAGGTACCAAGGTTATGCCGGCATTCTTTGCCCGGTAAGGCAAAGTTGGAAATTTCATACTGCCTGTAGCCGTTTTGCGACAGCTTTTCCACAGCCAGGTCGTACATGGCCCGTTCCTCTTCCTGGCTTGGCAGGCAGTAGATTCTATCTTCTATCCAGGAAATCATGGGCGTTTCCTCTTCCACAATCAGGCCGTAGACAGATAGGTGCTCCGCTTCCATAGACAGGGCAAAATCCAGTGTTTTCTCAAAGTCTTGCAGGGTTTGCGTAGGAAGCCCAAACATCAAATCAAGGTTGATGTTTTGAAAACCCGCCTTTCTTGCCATGGCGACCGCTGCCTGTACCTGCTCTTTGGTGTGTCGCCTGCCCAAAACCGAAAGCAGCCTTGGATTGATAGTTTGTACCCCCATGGACAAGCGATTAACGCTCACCTCTATGGCCGTTTCCAAAAAGCTTTGCCGGAGGGACTCGGGGTTTGATTCCATGGACACTTCGCAATCATCACTTAAACAATAGCAATCCCTTACGCACTGCATCAGCCACTTTAACTGCTCATCTTTTAACAACGAAGGCGTTCCCCCGCCGATAAAGACGGTATCGGCCTCCTCCCTTTTCCCCTGGATAAAGCCGCGCATTTCTTGTATTAACTTCAAAAGGTACTCATCCCGCAGAGAAAGTTTTCCCTGCCAGGAGGGAAAATCGCAGTAGTTGCACTTTCGGGCGCAAAAAGGGATGTGCACATACACCCCAAGACTTCTTTTCACAGGCGCTCCAGCCACGCGTGCATCAAGTCCACCCACACAGCAATGTCTTTAAAATAAGGCTGCATCCTGTCTTTGGGAAATACACTTTCCGTAGCAAGGGACAGACCATGCGGTCCGTCACCAAAGAGGTGCATCTCAAAAGGCACCTTGTTTTCCCGAAGTGCCCAGGCAAAAAGCAAGCTGTTTTCCACAGGGACGCACGTGTCCGTATTCGTAGTCCAAAGAAAAGTAGGCGGGGTGTCCGCCGACACCTGCTTTTCAAGGCTCAGGGTATGGCGTTTGGCATCCAATTCCCCACCGGCAAAGCGCTGGAGGGTATCCTCGTGTGTAAATTCGTCCGCCGTCAATACCGCGTAGCATAAAATCAAGGCATTGGGGCGCACCTGTTCGGAGGTCAGCTGCAATTTTCCGGCATAATAAGGCTTGTCCCAAAACACGCCTGTTTGGGCAGCGAGGTGACCTCCTGCCGAAAAGCCTATGACAAAGATTCTGTCAGAATCAATACGGTATTCGTCCGCATGTTGCCTGAAATGGGCAATGGCGGCAAAGGCCTGCAACAGCTGAGCGGGAAAGGCGGCCGGCTCAATGGAATATTCAAGCACTGCCGCATGGTAGCCAAAAGAAAGCAGCTTGATAGCTAACGGCTCTTCTTCCCTGAAAGAGCGAAAAGCCATGCCGCCGCCCGCGCAGATTAATACAAGGGGGTGTTTGCGGTTTTCCTCAATTTCGGCGCTGTTTACAAGAAAATAAGTCTGCACAGCGCAGTCGGGCGCCTGCCCTTTTAAATCAAGGGCTATTTTTTGATAGATCATTCTCTCTCCTCACTTTAAGTTTTCAGGGTTCAGGCCCTTGAGCTCATCCAGCACAAACAGGCCGTCCTTGCGCACCAGGACGCCGTCAAAATACATTTCGCCGCCGCCCCACTCCGCAGTTTGGTTGCAAATCATATCCCAGTGTACGGCGCTCTTGTTGCCGTTGGGAGCCTCGTCATAGCAGTTGCCGGGCGTAAAGTGGAAGGAGCCGGCAATCTTTTCATCAAACAAAGTGTCCTTCATGGGAAAGGTGATGTAGGGATTGACACCAATGGCAAATTCGCCGATGTATCTTGCGCCCTCATCGGTATCAAGGACCTGGTTAAAAATCTCCGTCTGGCTGGAAGTAGCCTCCACAATGCGGCCTTTTTTAAAGGTTAGGCGCATGTTTTCATGCGTCACGCCCTGATATATGGTGGGCGTATTGTAGCTTAGCACGCCTTCCACTGAATCCTTCACGGGCGCTGTAAATATTTCGCCGTCAGGCACATTGTTGCGCCCATCGCACTTGATGGCGGGAATGTCCTTAATGGAAAAGCGCAGGTCGGTTCCCGGTCCCACGATATGCACCTTGTCGGTACGGTTCATGAGTTCCACCAATGGGTCCATTGCCTGGCTCATCTTTGCGTAGTCCAGCATGCACACATCAAAATAATAGTTTTCAAACTGGCGCGTGCTCATGCCCGCTGACTGGGCCATGGCGGGCGTTGGATAGCGCAGCACCACCCACTTGGTATGCGGCACCCTGATTTTTGAATGGACGGGCTGGTTGTAGTAGGTGCTGTATAATATCTTTTGTTTCTGGGGCACGTCGGCGTTGTACATGGCATTGTTGCCGCCGCGGATGCCGATGTAGGCCTGCACTTCACGCATTTGCTTGGCATCGTTTTCGGCCATCCACATGAGCTGCTCTTTGGTGGCGCCCATCATCATAGCGCGCTCCACATCAAGGTCAATTGACCGCACCACCGGCATGCCGCCTACCCGGTAAGCGGCCTCCACCAGCGCTTCTGAAAGCTCGCTTTGAATGCCCCTGTCTTCGATTAAAACCTTTTCTCCGGGCTGCAAGTTGCAGGAATACTCTATTAACATTTTAGCAAAACGGGTCAGTCGTTCATCTCGCATGGTATATCTCCTTTTACCTTGATATTATTTTCTTAGACGCTTGGATATGGGGCGCTCAAACAGGTAGGTCAGCGCAACCGCCAGAACGAAAGCAAGCAAAAGGCTCAACGCCGTATAAGACCGCTGCCATACCCTGTCGCCCGCCTGGTTGGGATTTAAGTGAACGGACGCGGGAATGCCCCATTTTTTTAGCCGCACCGCCAGCACCTGATGGTAAATATAAAACTGCATGGACACCGAGGACAGGAAATAAGTAAGCTTGTTGCCAAATATTACCCGCACAAGTCCCGGCCCCAAAGAAACAGCGATAATAACCACGGCCGAATAAACACTTTGCATAAAGCGGATGCGCATCTGCCCCTGCTGAATAAGCGTGTAGTCCGTGGGGATTGACTGGCGCAAAACAAGCGTATACAGAGCGGCAACGGCGGCAAGCAGCGAAAACAAAAGCAGGTTTCTTACCCACGGCGATTCATTGGCCTTTGATTTTAATTCTTTATAAATAACCGCCGCCACAAAGCCGTTGGCGTAGACATCCAAAAAGGCGGGCATCTGGTTAAAGAGCATCTGCGGAGATGCAAGGCGCATGGCATACGCCCGAAACGCCCAGGCTACCCCTGCCATCAGGCCGTAGGTAAATAGCGGCTGCCTTTGAAATGACCGCGCCAAAAAAGGAAAAATCAGGTAAAACTGCATTTCCACCGCCAGCGTCCATAGAGCGCCGTTGAGCGGTGTCATGAGGTGGGTTTTAGGAAACCAGTTAAAGGTAAAAGTCAGGTGGGCAAGGATGTCCTTGGCCATATCGCCCGTATCTTTGTAAGCTTTATCAGGCAGGGCAAAAAACAAAAGCATCACCAATACGCACAGGTACACCGACGGCACCACCCGCGCGATCCTCGCCTTGTAAAAGGGCCAAAGGGGTGGGTTGGGCTTGTTTTTCTGTAGCGCCTCCACATAAGGCAGATACAGCAAAAAGGCGCTGAGTAGCAAAGTCATATCCACCCACAGATAACCCGTGCGGAAAATGGGGAAAAGGTTGATTACACGGCTGCCAATGCGCAGGTCCATCAGCCAGGCCTGCTGATAGGCTACATGAAAAAAGGCAACCAGTATAATGCACAAAACCCTGATTCCATCCAATGGGGGAATTCTTGTGCCGTGGTCGCCATAGGCCGTTTTTTTATACCAGGCAATCAAACGGGTCATTTAATCCTCGACATCTTAAAAATCCTATTTGTTTTGGCGTCGATTAAGGTGAGGGAATTGTCCGTCACCCGGGAGATATTGTAGGCATAACGGAGGCTCAGCTCGCTGTCGCCAAGGGACAGGTTGTACTGAACGGCGCTGAAATAGTAATCCTTGCCGTCAATGGTGCAGGTACCGTCTTCCCGAAACTCCATCTGAAGGCCCTTGGAACTTTCCCACTTGCCAAGCACCCGGTAAGAATTGCGGCTTAGCTTCCTGCTGACAACATCGGGGTCGTCTGCCAGCTCCCGGTAGTAAGGCAGCGCCAAATAAGGCTTGCCCTGGTTGTAATAGTATTCGGCCAAAGCGTAGACGCTGTCCCGGTACAGTGGCCCTGCTTCCTGATAGGCTTCGGGTAGGTTTTGAAGGTCCAGGTCCTTTAAGGCGTCCACCGCCTTTTGATACTCTTTTCGGTTGTAGGCTTCCTTGGCCGTCTGCACAGCTTTTAAATAGTAGGTATCATAAGCGCTTTGGGCTTGCAGCCTTGCGTCCCCGTAGTCGCCAAGGGCGCTGAATGCAAGGGCGCTTGTGAGGTAATCGCCCTGCTCTTTTTGCGCCATGGCCCAGGCGTAGCTGATTTCTGCCCACTTGGCTTTCGCGTCCAAATAATGGGGAATCTGCGCGTACAGGGCAGCCGCTTCGGGCACCAGGCCATCCGCTTCCTTGGCCTTGGCATCAGCGTAAATGGAAGCGTCATACTTTTCCTTGGCATCGGAATAGTCGCCGGCCTTGAGGAAGTGCTCTGCCGCCGCCTGATATTCGGCCTTGTCAAACAGCTGCCTACCCAGCTGATAGTAGCTAAACTGGAGCTTCTCCTGGCTGTCAAGGTGCCTGTCCAGCGCTTCAAACTGGCTGATGGCGGAAGTGTATTCCCCCGCTTCCAGCGCTTGTCTTGCGCGCTCGTACAGGGCCTGTTTTAATTTATCGGCGCTGTCTTCATAAGTGCCAAGGGCAATGAACACTTCCACCGCCTTGTCAAGGTCGCCAGACGCCAGCTTTTCTTCGCCCAGCATATATCTTGCCCGGCTGGCGTTTTCTTTGGCAGATTCATAATCGCCCGCCAGGTCAAAATGCGCCGCGGCCTTTTCATAGTCTTTTTCACTTAGCAATTGCTGCCCGTAAACAAGATGGGCTTCCTGCAAAACCATGCCCGCCAGGGGAATGGTTTTGGCCTGGTCCAGCAGCAAAATGGCCTGCTCGTAGTTTTTATCCCGCAAGTCGATCAGGCCCTGCTCGTAAGCGCATTGCTGGCTGAGCTGGGCAGCGTCCCTGAAAGCGGGGATTTTGTCAAACATCTCTTTGGCGGCAAGGTAGTCTTTCCCTTGCATTTTCTCCAGCGCCGGCTGGTACAGGCACTCAGTCGCCCTGTCCCAGGCGTCCTGATAGTCGCCTACAGCCAAAAACTGCTCGGCAGCCTGCGCATACAGGCCTTGGCTGAACAGTTCACCGGCATATAAATACCTGATTTCCGTCAATCTGCTTTGGCCTAAAATAGACTCGGGAATTTGTTCAAGCCAGCCAATGGCGCCGAGGTAGTCTTTTTGAATGGCGGCATTTTCCGCCGCCTCCAAAGCGCACTGCTCCTGAAGGGTTGCCGCCTGGTCATAATCGCCAAGGGCGATGAACTTCGCGCGGGCTTCTTCGTATTTTAATTGGGTCATGAGGGCTTTTGCCCAAAGATAGTCGGTTTCCTTCACCTGGGTGGCCGCGTCGGAATAGCCCTCAAGAGATAGAAACACTTCCTTGGCTCCCTCATAGTCGCCGCCTTTGCGCATGGACTGCGCCCGCAGGTAGCGGATGCCAAGCAGCTCCGACGCGCTGTCTCGATAGTCGCCCAAACCTTCCAAAGTGGTTTCGGCAGCTTTGAGCGCCGTGAGGGTACCTAACTTGGCCTGTTCAAGAGCGCCCAAATAGTCGGCCTCCATGACCATGGTAGGGCTGTCTTTATAATCGCCCAGCAAGAGGAAGCCTTCCTTGGCCTGCTCATATTCGCCAAGCATTAATTGCATACTGTTCTGGCGGTAATGATAGGCAGGCAGCGCCCAGTATTTCGCAGCAGCAGCCAATCCCGCCAGGATAACAACCGCCGCAAAGCCTATGCGCAGCCTTTTTTGAAACTTTAAACGTCTTTCCAGCTTGCGCTTTTTAAGCGCCGCCAGCTTTTCTTCCTTTTCCTGGCGCTTTCTTTCCTCTTCTTCCTCAGCGTTCTTTTTTTCAATCAAAACGCGCTGAACGGCCGCCTGGTTAAAGTTGGTAAAGGCAGCGTGCTTTTCGCGCCGGCAGCGCATGCAGCTAGCATCGTCCGCCCCGTTGGGCCGGCCGCAAACGCACAGCCACACTGTCCCTTGGTCGGAGGGATAATTCACGGCATCGTCACCGGCCATCAGTTGCAGCTGCTCAAGCTCTTCCCCTTCAAGCGGGGTCACTTCCTTGTATTCGACGGCGTTTTTATCCATACGGCGCCAGAGGGTACCGTCTTCAAACCAGACCTTTTGAATCGTAAGGTCAATGGCGTCGGCCTGCAAACCATCGTCCAGCTCACAGACCATTTCAAAGGCATGATGGCTGTGCCCCATCAGATCCCGCACTCGGATAATCTGGCGGGACAGCTTTTCACCGTCCTGGTTGTAACACACAAAGGCGGCCAGCACGCTGACTACCTTTTTTTCCTGTAAATTGTATAGCTGCAGGCGCACAAAACTGTCCTGCTCATCGGGCAGCTTAAAATGCCACAGTTCAATGGGGCACGTTAAATCGATTAACACGCCTTTCTCCTTGTTCTGTTTTTAGTCAAGCTGTACCCTGTCGCAGTCGATGGACACAACCAAATCGTTCATCAAAGTAAAGGTGACCAGCGCGCCGCCTTCCGGCAGGGGTACATAGCACACCACATCCTGCCCCTGCGCGCTGTGAATCAAAATAGCAAAAGGCGCCGACATGTCTTCAGGGTTGCCGTAAAGAACAGACTCGGTCTGGTTCAAATCCGGCACGACATCGGTCAGGGTTTCAAGGAGTGACGACAGTGTGGAACCCATGCGCACGCCCCTTGGGCCTTCGCCCATGCCTGAAAGCCCCAGATAAATCAGCATACGGCTTTCACTGGTATCGTGGAAGGTCAGTTCAAGCCCGTCCCACTGGGCAATGAAATACTTTTCGCTACCATCCTGGTTTTCCTGGGTGGCAACGGGATCGTTAAACAGGGCAACAGCCTGTTCGTAGCTGGCGTCTAAAAAGTCAAGGCCTGCAAAGCTCAGGTCTTCGCGGGTCAGGGGAGCCGCTTCCACCATGCGGTAGGACACATAATCCTTGGCTTCCTGGAGCTGGGAAAGAGCGGAAAGTTCCTGCTCGGCCTGGGCAAGGGACAGGGTATCGCCGCCAAAATAGACAACTGCGTCAACCAGCCCCTGGGAAATTACAAACTGAAGGCCGCTTCTGTCCACCTGGTCGCCCGACTGCACATAGGCGCAGTATTCGATAAGGGTCAGGGTCTGTCCGTCTCGCACCACCTTGCCTGTGTACACGTTCTGCGGCAATTGGCCCCGGATATACAGCACAGCCGCGTGCATATCGCCGGCCAGCTCGGGATTATCGTTGGGGAACGAAGCCAGCACCGCTCCGGCAGATTGAGTAGGAATCAAGGTACGGGGAGCGACCAGGCCGCTTACGCCAACGGCCTCATCGTCCAGGGTGGCTTCAAGGAGCAAGCTGTCTTCCGACAGGTCTTCGCCCGAAAGGATGAGCCTGTAGCCCTGCCCTTCCACAGCATTGCCTTCCTCGGTTACCTGCACCTTGGCGCCCTGCGATATCGCATGCTGAACCAGCATTTGCGTAAAGACATTCAGCTCACCTTCGTTAAGCGGCGGAAGAAGCTCCTCGGGGTTTTCCTGGGCGCTTGCCACCCCCAAAAGCATAGCCAGTGCCAACAAAAGGACCAGTAGTTTTCTCATGGTTGTTCTCCTTTCAAAGGGGCCTTGCCCCGTAAGGCGGGTCTGTCCGCCGGCTTTTTATGGGTGAATCCCATGGTGATAGCCCCCGTCGGGCAAACCGCAACGCAGTCGCCGCAACGCACGCACTCGGCATGGTTGGTTTGGGTGACGGGGTTTAGCCCCATACCGCAGGCTTTTTCACACCTGGAACAGTTGATACAAGCGTTTTCATGGTACTTAAGCCGATAGAAGCTTAAAGGGTTAAAGGCCCCGTAGAAAGCGCCCAGCGGGCACAGGTATTTACAAAAGGGCCGATAGGTAACAAGCGACAGCAGGATGGTTAAAACCAAAATGCTTATCTTCCACCAATACAGAAAGCCAACTTTCAGCCTGCCCATGGACAGGGTGGCGGGCGTAAGCAGGGCGTTTGAAAGCGACAGACTTCCGGCGCTATCAAGGGGCGCCGCCACTTGCTTTCCCGCTGAAAGCCTGTCATACAACACATGGGGTATGCCCGCTTCCAGGCTGCCCGCGGGACAGACATACTTGCAAAAGTAAGGATCGGCATCCTGCCCTCTCGAAAGCATGATGGGCAGCGTAATAACCAATAGAATCAGGGCCACATATTTCAGCCGCCTTGCCCAGCCGTCGTTCTTGAAGGACTTGACCTTCTTGAAAAAAGGAATCCTGTATACCTGTTCCTGAATCAGGCCAAAGGGGCAAAGAAAGCCGCACACCATGCGCCCAAGGACGGTGCCAAAAAGCATCAAAAGGCCAAAGACGTAGGTGGATAATACAAAAGACTTGGAACCAAGCACGGCCTGTAAGGACCCGATAGGGCAAGCCATGACAGCGCCCGGGCAGGAATAGCAGTTAAGGCCCGGCGCGCATACCATTTTCAGGTTTCCCTGATAAAGCTTGCCGGCCGCAAAACCCGTTACATAGCTGTTGGACGCGGCCGCCCAAAAAAGCTGGACCAGGCGCCGTGTGGAAACCTTCTTCTTTTTCTTAGCCAATGCCGATACACTCCAAACACATGTAAATGGCTTTGCGCAACACGATGTTCGCTTCCCCCGAATATACGCCGTAAACAATCAGGCCAAGGGAAAGAGCGATCAGCATAAGCCGCAAACCGCTCAGGCCGTTTTTCTTAGAAATACTTTTCGGGGTTCTTGTTGGCATCAATCATCACCTCAATCACTTCACGCCAGCCGTCTTCATCCAAAGCGCCCTGCTGTACGTGGAGGAATTGGCCTTTGTTGTTAATAAACCAGGTGGTGGGGAAAGCACGCACCGCAAGGCCTGATTCCTGAGAAAACATGGCGGAAGCCAAAATCTCTTCGGGCACGATGGAAGCGTAGGTTACCTCCAAATCAGCGACCACTTTTTTAGCGGCCTCGATGATTTCCTCGTTGCGCACGATGTTGCCATCGGCATCGCCTTTGATGCCTTCAAGCAGCACGCCTACCAGCAAAAGGTCTTCTTCATACTCCTTTTGCAGCTTTTCAAAGGCGGGCATTTCCATCCGGCAGGGGCCGCACCAGTCAGCCCAGACATTGAGCATAAGCACCCTGTCGCCCTGATGGGAAAAATCAAAGGGCTGGTTGTCAAGGTCGGTGGTTTTTATTTGTTGGAACAGGTTGGGGGCTTCTTCAGTTTGGGGAGCATCGGTTGTGTCCGCTGCCAGCGTAAAAGAAAAAGGAATAAGTAGCATCAGGCTTAGAATTAACGCAGTAATTTTTTTCATGGGTATATCTCCGTATTGTTTTTGGTAATACGCGCATAAATCAGCTTGGCTTTGGGCGGCTGTTCTTTGCCTACCTTGATGGCGTCAAGGAGGGCCTTTTGCGCCGCTTCGGCCTTCTTTACATCGTTGTGATAAATAGTGGCAAGGGGGTCGCCCTTTTGCACCTTTTCACCGATGCGCCGATGCATCACAAGGCCTGCGGAAAGGTCGAGTACGTCGTCCTTTTGCGTTCGTCCCGCGCCAAGATGCCTTGCGGCTTCGCCGATTTCCTGAGCGTCTACACTAAGAATATACCCATCCGCAGGGCAGAGTACCTTTTGCGTGTACCTGGCCTGCGGAAGCAAGCTAATATCGTCGCACACAGCGGGGTCACCGCCCTGGGCGGCAATCATTTCCTTAAACTTGGTCAGCCCCCTGCCTTCTTCAAGGGTACAAATTAACTGGTCATGCGCGTCTTCTTCGTCTTTTGCAAGGCCGGACAAAATCAGCATCTGCTCGCCAAGGCGCAGGCTTACTTCAAGCAGCGGACCTTTGGTGCGCCCGGCCAAAACGTCGATAGCGTCCTTGACTTCAAGGGCATTGCCCACATGGCTGCCAAGGGGTTCCTGCATGCCGGTGATAAATGCCACAACCTCCCGCCCGATACCGGTACCAATGTCCACCATGGCCTGGGCAAGCTCTACGCAGTCGTCCAAGGTTTTCATCATGGCGCCCGCGCCAAGCTTTACATCAAGAACAATGGCCTGCGCTCCGCCGGCGATTTTTTTGGACATAATGCTGGAAGCAATCAACGGGATGGAATCCACGGTGCTGGTTACATCCCGCAAAGCGTACAGACGCTTATCGGCCGGCACTAAATCGCCTGTTTGCCCGACAACGCAGCAGCCGATTTTGCGGACATTTTCCATCATCTCTTCTTCGGATAGTTCCACCCGCATGCCCGGAATGCTTTCCATTTTATCAACGGTGCCGCCCGTGTGGCCAAGGCCGCGGCCGCTCATTTTGACCACCTTGCCGCCGCAAGCGGCCACCAGAGGCACCAAAACAAGGGTGGTCGTGTCGCCAACGCCGCCGGTTGAGTGCTTGTCAACTGCAATGCCGCCCACATCGGGGGTTAATATGTCGCCGGTCTTAGCCATGGCCATGGTAAGAGCAGTTGTTTCCTCAATATTCATGCCGTTGAGCCGAATGGCCATCAAAAGCGCCGCCAGCTGATAATCCAGTGATTTTGGCCAAGCGGCCTGGTCAGCAAAGAAGGCAATCTGCTCGGAACTAAGCTGCTTACCCAGCTTTTTTGTTTCGATTATATCAATCAAGTTCATCGCTTGCCTCCTATACCTTTTCGTCTACAAAGTATACCATAAAGAAAGCATTCGGTAAAGGTTTTGTAACAAAAAAGGGATATTGCTCCATCCTTCGAAAATTCACCAGTCCCCTGCCGCTTCGGTCAATGATCATGGAAAGATCAAGAACCAATAACGCAACAGCTGCTTATACTATGTCACTTTTAGAGTAGCCATTTTATCGCAGCGAATTTTTCTATTTGGCAAAGCCTGATGAAGGAGGCATAGTGGATCCTATTCCGACTGAATTAGGCACAGCCAAAGAGGAAAAGATGCGTGAGAAAAGGCTAATTTAAAGGTGACATAGTATTAGTCTGCCGGTCAGGACAGATCCGTCATTTTCCCACATGAAAACCCGCCGACTGCCACAGCGACGCAATCGGCGGGTTTTGACTTCAAGGAAACAAATTGCGTGACCAACGGCTACGTCCGTTACTCCGTCTTCATTTTTAGCGTACCCGAACCAAAGTAATCCATGTCAAGGCCTTCTTCGGTCGGGATAAAAACAAGGAGCGTGCCAAAATAGTCCACCTCGATCAGACCGTCTTTCAAAGACCACCTGAGCGTGGGGACTTCTTGGCCTGCCATCACATAATCACAGGTGCCGTCTTCATGGAAGGTGATGGTATATACGCCCATGATGGAAGCATCAATTTCAACACCGCCTGTCAAAAAAGTTTTGGCAGTATACTGCGCATCCATGATAAGGTCGCCGGCGGGCGCAGGCGGCTGCTCGGTAGGAGTAGAAGCGGGCGCTTCCATCGCCTTTTGGGCATCCTGCATGGTAAAGCCGCTGGTGCTAAAGCCGGTCTTTGTCCAAAGATCTATTTTTTCTTTATAACGGAAACCAACGTGTATATAAAGCGAGGGATCAGTTCGGCAAATCCAGTCGAAATAGTGATCACCCAAAGCGCTTGCGGCGTTGGGGCCTTTATTTCCGTCATCAAGCCCATGAACGCCAATATAATCCACAATATTTTCATACGTAAGGGATACGCTTTGATCAAACGGCAGCTGACCCAGCCAGGATGTAAGCTTCATCAAATCTTCATAGGAAACAAGACCGTCGCCCGCACTGGACGGCTCGGCGGCTGCCTGGCTGCCAAGCATGGTCAAGATGACCATGAGAGCCAACAATGTATGCAAATACTTTTTCATTTTCGTTCCTCCGATTCCTGCTTGTTTTTTTGTATCCTCAAAATTAATGATCAGTCGTTTTCTTGAATAAGCGTATATAATCGCCCAAAAGTCTCTACATCCACCTCTTCCGCCCGGACGGTAGTGGGCAAGCCAAGATTTTTGAAAATGTCCATCCAGGTTTCCCTCGGCAGGTTTTTGTAGCCTTGCAGGTTGTTGTACAGGGTCTTTCGCTTTTGCAAAAAACACTGGCGGATAAACTTCATCAGCTTTAGTCTGTCTTCATAACCTATGGTGTTTTTGTGAAAAGGAATGTGCAAAAAAACGCTGTCCACCTTGGGGGGCGGAGAAAAAAAATCGGCGGGAACTTCCTTGACGATCTGCGGCTCTCCGTGCAAGCGAACCAGAGCGCCCAGCGGGCCAAAGAGGCTGGAGCCGCTAGAAGTGCAAATGCGCTCTCCCGCTTCTTTTTGCACCATAACGCTGACCGACTGAACAGGCGTTCGCAAAGAAAAAAACTTTTCCATCAAAGGTGTTGTTAAATGGTACGGCAGGTTGCCCACAATGCGGATGTTTTGATAGGGCGATAAAGCTTCTTCCAAATCCAGAGCCTGCGCATCGCCGTGGATGATGTTTACGTTTGTTTGCCCTTCCAGCTTGATTTTCAGGTAGGGAATCAAGTCGCTGTCCAGCTCCACGCAAATCAGCTTACCCGCCCTTTTGGCAAGCGGCAGGCTAAGGCCACCCAGACCAGCGCCGATTTCCAGCACGCAGTCTTCGCTTGACGCTTCCGTCAGCCCGGCAAGCTCTTCCAGCAGGCTTTCATCGGTTAAAAAGTTTTGCCCAAGCGCCTTTTTGGCAAGGGGGCTCGTCCCTTTACGGCGTTTTTTTTGCGCTTTCAGATAAGATTTTTTCACCCGATGTTCCTTGCTTCTTCAATCACCAGGGCAGGGTTGGACGAGCCAAAGATCGCCATACCCATCACCAGACGATCGGCGCCTTTTTTAATAACCTCTTCCATTGTTTCCCGGTTAACGCCCCCGTCCACCGAAAGAACGCCTTCAAAGCCATGCCGGCGCAGGTAACCAAGGTTATCAAGCGCCTCAGAAATCAGTTTTTGCCCGCCAAAGCCCGGCTCTACGGTCATCACCAAAATCAGGTCGCATAGCCCAAGGTAGGGAAGCAAAATATCAGGCTTAGTTTGGGGCCGCAGCGATAAGCCCGCCTTGACGCCCTTTTCCCTAATATAACGCAGCATCCCTTCAATGTTGCCTTCCGCTTCGGCATGGAAGGTAATTTCATCGGCCCCGGCTGAAATAAATTCATCAATATAATTTTCTGGCTGGCTAATCATCAGGTGCACGTCCTGCACCGTATAGGGAAAGTCCTTTTTCAAGGCCTTCACAAGCCCCGGCCCATAGGTGATATTGGGCACGAAGTGACCATCCATGATATCAATGTGCAGCAGGTCGGCCCCCGCCTCCAACACGCCTTGCACTTCCCGTCCGATGTGCAAGGGGTCGGCAGCCAGTACCGAAGGGGCTATTTGCAAGCGTTTAGTCATAACGTTTCCTCCATCTTTCTCGTAGCTCCTCTAAAATGGTCCGATAGTTTTGTAAGCGCTCTTTGGAAATTTCGCCACTGTCCGCAGCCTCGGCAACCCGGCACTCGGGCTCGGCGTCATGAAAGCAGGGGCTGAACTTGCACAGGCCCTGATAGGGCGAAAATTCGGGGTAATGCCCGCTTAAGTCTTCAGGCGCGATGAGGGGTAAATCCAGCAAAGAAAAACCGGCCGTATCAATCAATTCAAGGTCGCGGTAATATAGCAACGTTGTGTGGCGGGTGGTCTGCTTGCCCCGCTCGGTTCTATGGGACAGGGCGCCCGTTTCAAGGTCTTCGCCTGTCAGCTTTGAAAGGATGGAGCTTTTGCCCACCCCCGACTGCCCGGCAAGACAGCAAAGACCGCCCGAAAGCGCTTGTTCCAATCTTTCAAAGCCTTCGCCCGTTAAGGCGCTGACACCCAGCACCTTCAGCGGCGTTGCTTTATATAACTCCTCCGCCCTTTCCAGGGTGTCCGAAGCCACGTCCAGCTTGTTTACAACCAGCAGCGGCTCAATCCCTTCCCGGTGACTGATAATTAGCAGTTTTTCCACCAGCATCCAATCCGGCTCAGGCAGGGCGGCCACCACCAGCGCGATCTTTTTGACGTTGGCAACAGGCGGCCTGCGAAGCAAAGAGGTTCTTGGCAAAATTTCTTCCAGCCAGCCGTGCTTTTCTCCTTTGCCGGGGGTGAAAACCACCCGATCGCCCGTCAAGGGCCTGCCCTGGCGGCGCAACTTCTTTTGCGCTCTGAGAACATACAGCTCCCCATCGCTTCGTACAGTATAGAAACCGCCCCGGCCTTCAATCACGGTTCCGATCATGGACTAAACTCCTTTTTGTTTTGCACATATACAGCCAAAACAACCACCGTGTCATCGCCACCCGGCATGAGCTCGGTGCCCGCCTCAGGCAGCTGATCGGCCACCTTCTCAAAAAGGCCCGGATCTTTGATTTCCACTTCGTCCACCCGTATTTTTTCAATGGGCAAACCGCTTAGCTGTAAAAGCCGAATGGCATCCTGGCGACTGCGTCCGTGAATATCAGGCATGGTCATCTGCCCGCCCGATAAGGTCACCTGCACGATTTCGCCTTGGGACAAGGTCCAATCCGCCAGCGGGTTTTGGGTTAAAACAGTCCCGATGGGGCTTGAATCCATCTTGGTTTCCGTTACCAGCATGTGAAGGCCAAAGGTTCTTAGTTCGGCTTCGGCTTCCACCCGCGACAGGCCGATCAAATGCGGCACTACCTTTTCCTGGGGACCGGTGGAAATGGTTATCAAAATAGTATCGCCTTTTTTAAGCGTATGCCCGTGATCGTAGGATTGCAGGGCAACTGTGCCCGCCTTCTGGTTGCATGATTGGCGAACAACCTCCACTTTTAAGTGGCTCTTTTCGGCAAGCCGGCGGGCGTCCTCTTCCGTTTCGCCAAGCAAATATGGAACTTTCGTATAGTTCACTACCCGCCTAACAATGGCACGCCCGCCCCAAAACAGCGTCAATATAATAAAAGCTGCCGTTCCCGCTACCAATAGATAGTGGCGCGCATGCCTTGAAATGAAAATACGCGCTCTTTTTCTGCCGGAAACATGGCTGTTGTCTTTGTTTTCTTTGCCTTGTTCCCTGGCCGCAAGCAGGGCATTGGCCATCTCTTCGGCGCTGTGGTACCTGTCTTCGGGGCTCTTGTTCAGCGCCCGCATGACCACCTGTTCAATGGCAACAGGTATGTCCGAAGAAAACAGACGGACGGATTTTGGCGTTTCGTCTAAGTGCTTGCGGGCAATTTCATCGACTTGTTCCCCGTCAAAAGGCAAAACACCGGTAAGCATCTCATAAAATACGATGCCCGCCGAATACAGGTCGCTCTGTTCGCTGCCGCCTTCGCCCCGGGCCTGCTCGGGCGAAAAATAGTGCACAGAGCCCAGCACCGTCTTTTCCTGGGGCTTGTCTTCTTTGGTGTTGGTCATGCGCGCGATGCCAAAGTCGGCCACCTTCACATGCCCTTCACCCACCAGCACGTTTTGGGACTTGATATCCCGGTGAATGATGTGGTTTTTGTGCGCATGGTCAAGGGCAGCCAAAATGCGCAGCATCACTTCGACGGCGGTGTGCACATCCAGTTTGCCTTTGGCAAAAATCAGGTCTTTGAGCGTAACACCGTTGACATACTCAATCACAATATAGGGGCAGCCTTTTTCTTCCCCCACGTCGATTAGGTTGACGATGTTATGGTGGCTCATCTTCTTGGCCGCCAAGGCTTCCCGCTTAAAGGACTGCGTGATCTGTTCGTTGTCCTGAAATTTCTCTTGTAAAAACTTTACAGCCACCAGGTGGTCGGTGCGGGTGTCCAGCGCCTTATACACCACGGCCATGCCGCCTTCGCCCACCTTTTCCAGCACCTTATAGCGCCCATCAAGCAAAGCTCCAATCATTTTAGCACCTCCCCGATAATCAGGGTGATGTTGTCATGACCCCCAAGCTGCAAAGCGCACTGAAGCAGCCTGTCCGCCCCCTCCTGTATGTCATCGTAGGCAAGGATATCCCCGAGCTCTTCGTCTTTTACATACTCGGTCAAACCGTCGCTGCAAAGCAGGATGCGGTCGCCGGGCTTTTTATCCCAGCGCAGCTGGTCCACCTTCACGCGCCGCTGCGTGCCAATGGCGCGGGTAATCACGTTGCGGTAAGGATAGATGGCCGCTTCTTCTTTGGAAATCAGCCCTTTTCTAAGCAAGTCCCCTACCACGCTGTGGTCGGTGGACTGCATGAACAGCCGCCCGTCTCTTAACAGGTAACAGCGGCTGTCACCTACATGGGCAAGATAAAAATCTTTTTTGCCTTCCCAAAGGCAGGTAAGGGTAGTGCCCATACCTCTGAGGCTTTCATCCAGCAATTGCTTTTCATAGATGGATTGGTTGGCCCACGCAAAGGCATGCGCCAAGGTTTCCTGGCAGGGAGAACCATCCACCAGGCTTGAAAGCGCCTTGATGGCTCTTGCGCTTGCCACAGCGCCGCCCCGATGGCCGCCCATGCCGTCGGCAACCGCATACACGGGGTATTTGCCTTCTTTTTGCAAGTAAGCATCCTGATTGGTTTGCATCACCAGCCCCACATGGCTGCGGACAGCAACGTTCACCCTTCTCCCTCCTTATTATCCCTTTTGTAAGTAATGGGCGCGCAGCTGGCCGCATGCCCCTTCTATATCTTCACCCATGGTGCGTCTGATGGAAGCGCTGATATGCAGGTTTTCAAGCCAAACGCGAAATTCCTTGGCCCGTTTCGCGCTGACGCCCTGCAAATCCCGCTCTTTCACATCGTTTAAGGGAATCAAATTCACATGGCACTGAAAGCCCCTCAGCCTAGAAGCAAGCTCCTTGGCGCAGTTTTCATCCGCGTTGAGTCCTTCGATCAGGGCATATTCAAACACGATGCGCCGCCCCGTTTTTTTTACCCAGTTGCGGCAAGACTCCATCAATCTATCCATGGGGTAAGCCTTGGCAACGGGCATGGTTTTTTGGCGGATTTGATCGTTTGGCGCGTGCAGGGATACTGAAAGCGTAATGGGTAAACCTTCCTCCGCCAGGCGGTCCATCTGTTCACACAAGCCACAGGTAGATAAAGAAATGTTCCGAAGGCCAATGTTCAGGCTCTCCTTGCCTGATACCAGGCGCAAAAAACGCACCACTTCATCGTAGTTATCAAGCGGCTCACCTGAACCCATCAGCACGATGCGGCTAACTCTCCTACCCTCAGGCAAAAGGGTATTTGCCATCACCACCTGCCCCAGCATTTCTTCGGCGGTCAGGCTGCGAATACAGCCATTGAGCGTACTTGCGCAAAAGGTACAGCCCATCCGGCAGCCCACCTGTGTTGAAATGCACAGGCTGTCGCCGTAACGGTAGTTCATTAAAACGCCTTCCACGCTGTTGCCATCATACAGACGATAGAGCATCTTTTGTGTATCATCCTTTTGAGACTGCGCAACGTGCACAATTTCTACGGGCTGGTCGATATAAGTTTCGCTGAGCTTTTCCCGAAGTGAAAGCGGCAGGTTGTTCATTTCGTCAAAGGCGGCGCCTTTTAGCAGCCACTCTTTCACTTGCGTTCCCCGAAAAGCCGGAGCGCCAAGGCCTTGCATGGTTTGGCGAAGCTCCTGTTCACTTAGGCCAAGCAGCGTTTGTTTAGGCATCTTTCACCATGCGGGCGATGAAAAAGCCCTCCATCCGATCAATACCGGGTAGAATTTGTAACCCGTGTTCTCCGTACTTCTTGCGCAGATTGTCGGGAATGCTGTTTGGCAGGCTATCCAATTTAAATTCGGGATGTCTTTTGAGGAAAGCCTCCACCTGTTCCTGGTTTTCTTCGGGCAATATGGAGCAGGTGGCATAGACCAGCGTTCCGCCCGGCTTGACGTATGTACAGCAGGTGTCCAGCATGCTTGCTTGAAGGCCTATTAGTTCCCGAACCTTTTCCTCGCTAAAGCGGTACTTGGCATCGGGCTTGTCGCCCAAAACACCCGTACCCGAGCAGGGCGCATCCAAAAGCACGGCATCCATGGTTTCCACCATCTGGTCGCGCAATTGAGTTGCGTCCCTGACCATGGGGCGCACATTATACAGGCGCAGGCGTTCAGCGTTTTTGGTAATCAGCTCCACCCGGTGGGGATGCAAATCCCAGGCCTGTACCCTGCCGGTATTTTCCATGGTTTCGGCAAGGTAGGCGGTCTTTCCGCCGGGAGCCGCGCAGCAATCCAGCACCGTCATGCCCCGCTTGGCATCCACAGCCCGGGCAGCAAGCACGCTGCTTTCGCCCTGAACGGAATAGTGCCCTTTTTGAAAATCGGCATCCTGGGCAATATCGCCCGTGCCCGACACGTACCAGCAGCCGTCCAGCTGAGCCTTCTCAACGCGCCAGCCTTCTTTTTGGGACAGCATCTCCTCAAAAGCCTTGTCATCGTGGCGCATTTTGTTGGGACGAATGGTTAGATAGCGGTGGCTGCGGTTGCCTTTGATGATTTCTTCGGCCTGCTCCTCACCGTAAATGTCGATGAACTTTTCCACCAACTTTTCGGGCATGGAATAAATGACCGACAGGTAAGGAACCATGCCGTCTTCCCTCTCGGGCCAGGCAATGACTGCCGATTCCCGAAGGAAACTGCGGAGAACGGCGTTGACAAGGCCGGTCAGGCCTTCATATCCCCTGGCCCTTGCCAGCTTGACGGCTTCGTTGACCACAGCGCTTTCGGGTACCCTGTCCATGAACAGAAGCTGGCAGGCGGACAAGCGCAAAAGGGTGCGGATATGTTCGTCCAAGTTTTCGGCGTCTTTGAGAAAGTGATTGAGCGCGTAGTCGATATAGTTGAGCTTTTCCACCGTCGTGTAGACGATGTTGGTGCACAGGCGCTTGTCCCTGGGAGATAAGCGCACAGAGCGCATCACGTCGCTTAAGGACAGGCTGGTAAAACCATCGTCAATTAAAATACGGTCAAGCGCTTCCCAGGCAGCCGCGCGCGCGCCGCCCTGCAAAGGGTCAATGGGCGGACGCTGAATATCACTCGGGGCAGAGTTTCTTTTATCACCGCTAAACTTTCGGCCATCCTGGCCTCCCCGTTTGTTTTCAAAACGGCGGGCACTGTTGCGGTTGTCTTTATTGCCATCAAAACGGCGGGCAT
>CAYFTJ010000005.1:0-30171 GCA_964346155.1 uncultured Oscillospiraceae bacterium | reverse complement strand
TGTTGCGGTTGTCTTTATTGCCATCAAAACGGCGGGCATTGTCTCGATTGTCGCGGTTATCATCCCGTTTTGTTTTAAATTGCCGCTTGCCGCCCTGATTGTCTCGGTTCTCTTCAAAACGGCGTGCCTTATCCCGATCTTCCCGTTTGCCTTCAAAGCGCCGGTTTTTATCACGGTTGTTATCCCGCTTTGTATCAAAGCGGCGGGCGCCGTCTTGCTCCCCATCTTTTTTGGGGCGGTCTGTGCGGGTCGGCTTATCGCCGGGGCGGCCGGAGCGCTTGTCGCCAAAAGAACGCCCGCCCTTTTTGCCCGGGCCGAAAGAACGGGTACCGGGTTTGGAAAAAGACCGGCCCTGAGGACGGCGTCCGCCCTTGGCCCCTTGGCCTTTTGTTGTTTTTTCTGTATTATCCATGAATATTTTCCTTACTTTATTTGTGTAATGCTGCGTCCGCGCAGAAAGTCATTTGCCGCCATGGCTTTGGAGCCGCTTAACTGCAAATGTGTAATGTCTAAGATGCCCTTTCCTGTTGCCACCTGCAAGCCTTCTTTGGGGCTTGCGGCAAGCACGGCGGCAGGCGCAGCTGAAGTTTCTTTTTCAATGGCCTTTGCGCTGATAATTTTGATGGTGCCAATGTCGCTTTCAAAGCTGTATCCCGGCCAGGGGCTAAGCCCTCTGGCCCGATTGACAATTTCCTGCGCGTTCAAGTTCCAATCGACCTTGCCCATGTCTTTGGTGAGCATGGGATAGTAGGTGGCTTGGCTTTCATCCTGCGGGGTGGGCTTGACGCTGCCTTTTAGCATACCGTCAATGGTTTCAAGCAGCAGCTTGGCCCCTTCCTCAGCTAAACGCTGCGTAAGAGAGGGGACACCATCCTCAGGCAAAATCTCCACCTCTTTTTTAAGCAAGATGTCACCCGTATCAATGCCCTTGTCGGTCAGCATGGTGGTAACGCCGGTGACGGTTTCGCCGTTAATGAGGCACCAGTTAACGGGCGATGAGCCCCGATATTCGGGAAGAAGCGACGCATGCACGTTGACGGTGCCCATTTTTGGTATATCAAGCGCTTCCTTTGGCAAAATCTGCCCAAAGGCGGCCGTCACACACAGGTCGGGCTGTAAATTCTTCAGAATTTCCACACCTTCTCCCCGCATTCTAGCGGGCTGAAAAACAGACAAGCCTCTATCCATCGCCCACTGCTTCACGGGGCCGAACCTGACCTTCTTTCCCCTGCCGCTTGCCCTGTCGGGCTGGCAAAAAACGCCCACAATTTTATAGCCGGCATCAAACAGGCTTTCCAGGGAAGGCACGGCATAGTCGGGCGTGCCCATGAATACCACACGCAAGCTCATAGCTTGTCCCCGTTGTCATCGTCTTCATCGTCAAAGACTTCTTCGGTCATTTTGTCTACATACAAAACGCCGTCCAGGTGGTCTATTTCATGCTGAATGCACCGGGCATAGAGGCCGTCTGCTTCCACTTCAAAAAACTTGCCCGTCCTGTCCTGCGCCCGCACCTTGATTTTTTCAGGGCGTGTCACATACCCCTGCCGCCCCGGAACGCTCAGGCAGCCTTCCACCATATCGCATTCGCCTTCAGTGGAAATAATTTCGGGGTTAATAAATTCAACAAGGCCTGTTTCATCATCACCAATATCTACCACCATCATACGGCGCTTGATACCGATTTGCGGAGCCGCAAGGCCAATGCCGTTTTTTTCGTACATGGTGTCGGCCATATCCCGAAGGATTAGGGGTAAACGAATTTTGTCAAACTTGGTAATTTCGTGGCACCCGCCCCGCAAGGCCGGGTCGCCAATGGTCAGTACTTTGCGTATCATGTTTCTCCTTTATGCAAGGGAAGGCGGATTGACCTGTAAGGTGACATCGCCTTCCGAGCGTTCTTGAAGCTGGGTGAGGTAAGCCATAAAGGGGGATGCTTCCTTTTGCTCCAGCACTTTCATAAACACCTGGGCACGGTAGCGTCCCATGAGCCTGCGGATGGGCGCCTCATCCTCCCTGACAAAAATGACTTCTTTTTTAAAGTGCGGGTTGTCTTTTAGCACCTGCCGAATTTCTTGTAAAAGCTTTCCGCTCTTTTCTCTTGCTTTTTCAAGGCTTTCGTCCCGAACAAGCAGACGCACCAGCTTTGTAAAGGGCGGATACAGGCCTCGCTTGCGCTTTTCAAGCTCCACTTTAAAAAACTCCAGGTAATCCTGCAAGGCGGCAGACTTAATGGCATAGTGTTCGGGCTTGTAGGTTTGCACTATCACCAGCCCTTGCTTTTGCGCCCTGCCCGCGCGTCCAGCCGCCTGGGTTAATAGCTGAAAGGTTCGCTCGGCGCTTCGAAAGTCGGGCAGGTTAAGCGTTAAATCGGCCAGCACCGCGCCCACCAAAGTCACAGCAGGAAAGTCAAGCCCTTTGGCGACCATCTGCGTGCCCACCATGACCTTAGCTTTGCCCTGGCGGAAACGGTCCAGCTGCCTTTGGTGGCCGTGCTTGCCCTGAGTGGTATCGGCATCCAGCCGCACCACGTCCACCCCCGGCAAAAACTTTTTCACTTCCTCTTCCACCCGCTGGGTGCCAACGCCCATGGGCTTGATGTAGGGTGATGAACATTCAGGGCAGACCTTGGGCATAGCGCTCACGTTACCGCAGTAGTGGCAGTGCAGCCGTTGGTCTTCCCGGTGGAAGGTCATCGCCACCTCACAGGAGGGGCACTGAATGTTTTGGCCGCAGTTCAGGCACTGCACGCTGGGCGCGTAGCCCCGGCGGTTAACAAACAAGATGGCCTGTTCGCCCCTTTGCACACATTCCTTCAGCTTAAACTGAAGCTGCGCCGAAAAGATACTTCGGTTGCCAAGGCGCAGTTCCTCCCGCATGTCCACCAGCTCCACTTCGGGCAGGGGTAGGTTATTGACCCGCCTGGGCATTTCAAGGAGCATGAAACTCCCTTTTCGTGCCTTGGCGTAGCTGACAAGCGACGGGGTGGCGCTCGCCAGCAGCAGGGCGGCGCCTTCCCTTTGGCAGCGGGACTGCGCAACCTTGCGCGCGTCATAGCTGGGCGCGTGCTCGGACAGATAGCTCTGCTCGTGCTCTTCGTCAATAATAATGATACCCAAATCGCTTACCGGCGCGAACACCGCGGATCTGGCGCCAATCACCACTCGCGCGTCTCCCCTGCGGATTCGCCGCCACTCGTCATACTTTTCGCCTGAAGACAGGCGGCTGTGCAGCACCGCCGCCACATTGCCAAAACGGGAGCGGAACCAGGAAACGATCTGTGGTGTTAAAACGATTTCGGGCACCAGCACGATGGCGGTTTTGCCAAGGTGTAAGCAGCGCCTGACGGCGCGGATATAGACCTCGGTCTTGCCTGAACCCGTTACGCCGTATAAAAGAAAGGAGCCCTTGCCCTGTTCAACAGCGGGTAAAATTTCCGAAAGCGCAACCTCCTGGTCCGGGGTAAGAATGGGATCGGGCAGAAGCTGCGCCGCCTTTTGAAAGGGGCTGCGAAACACTTCCTGTTCGCTTAGGTCTACCAGCCCCTGTTCGCTTAAATGTTTCAGCGACGGCAAGGGGTCTCGAACCAATAGTTTTAGCTGTTCCACCGTCTGGACTTGGCCGTTGGACAGCAAATCAAGCAAAAGCTTGCGTTTTTGCGAGCGGCCTTGCTTCTCTTTGGCTTCTTCAAGGTCGCCGCCCAGCCACCTTGCTACGGTCTGGGTTTTGGGTTTGACCCGGTCCATGCGCATTTGCGCCGGAATCATCAGCCTAAGGGTGGCCGCCAAGGGGCACTGCTCATCTTGAGCCATTTCCTTGGCTAAATCCATCAGCGGGGACAGGATCGCGGGCTGCGGATCCAGCTTTTTTAAAACAGACTTGATTTTCTCCGGGTCAAGGTCGGTGGAATCTTTTAAGCGTAAAACAATGCCCTCTAATTTCCTTGGCCCAAAGGGAACAAGCACCCGATCGCCTTGTTCAAGCCGCATACTTTCAGGTGCAAGGTAGGTAAAAGTTTTGTCCGTTTTGGATGTAAGGATGTCAACGATGACATCACAATAAACCGTCATTTCTTCAGTTGATCGATTGCGCGGGTAAGGATTTGATCGGCAATGTCCTCTTTGGAGGCAAGCGGCCAATGTTCCTGCGTCTGCCCATCAATATAGGTGACAATGTTGGTGTCCGTGCCAAAACCTGCGCCGGCCTGAGTCACATCATTTAGCATGATGAAATCAAAATTCTTTTTTAAAAGCTTGCCTTGGGCGCTTATCATTCCCTCGCCCGTTTCAGCGGCAAAACCTACAAACACCTGATTAGGCCGTTTGTTTTGGCCGATGGTTTTGGCCACATCGGGCGTCGCAGCCAGCCGAAGAGTCAAGCTATCTTTGCCCTCTTTTTTGATTTTTTCTCGGCTTTTTTCCTCAACCGTAAAGTCGGCCGGAGCCGCCGCCTGAATAACAATATCGTTTTGCGGCGCCAATTCTTCCATTAAGGCAAGGAGGCTATGCGTGCCGCCAAAAGTTTCCACCCGCACGGGCAGTTTTGGAAGCGCCGTCACCCCCGATACCAGCGTCACCTCCGCCCCGCGAAGGTAGGCGGCCTTCGCAATAGCGTAACCCATCTTGCCGGTAGAATGGTTGGTCATATAGCGCACAGGGTCAATTTCTTCCCGAGCAGCGCCGGCGGTCACTAAAACCTTAATCCCCTGCATGTCCTGCACGGTTAAAAGCTGCCGGGCTTTCTCTAAAATATCCTCCGGCTCACTCATGCGCCCCTTGCCCGTATCGCCGCAGGCAAGCAGGCCCCCCTCGGGGCCGATAAAATGGTACCCTCTCTTTTGAAGGGTGACAATATTTTCCCGGGTGGCGGGATTATCCCACATGCCTGTATTCATCGCTGGCGCAATGAGGATGGGCGCGCGGGTCGCAAGCAGCACAGTAGAAAGCATATCGTCCGCGATGCCGTTTGCCATTTTAGCAATGATGTTAGCCGTCGCGGGCGCTACAATCATTAAATCGGCCTTCTTGGCAAGCGCGACATGCTCAACCTCCCAATACTCCGGGAGATCAAAAGCGTTTAACACAACGGGCCGCGATGACAGGGTCTGAAAAGTAAGGGGCGCCACAAAGCGGGTGGCGTTTTGGGTCATAACCACGTCCACGCCCGCCCCCTGCTTTTTAAGGTTTGATACCAGCTGGCATACCTTATAGGCGGCAATGCCGCCCGTTACGCCAACAACAATATTCTTTCCTTCAAAGGATGAATGGCTCACTCGTCCGCCTCTAACCTTCTGTGGGCAGTGATCAGGCCCCTGTTCACTTCTTCAATGGCAATGGCCAAGGGTTTGCGGTCTTTGGGGTCAATGAGGGGTTGCTTACCCTCCACCAGTTCACGGGTACGCTTGGCTGTCGCCACAACCAGGGTGTAAGCACTGGGAGTTTTTTGAAGCAGCTCGTCGATATGGGGTTTGTTGATGGCCAAAATAGGTTCCTCCTTATTGTTCTTCGATTTGCGGAAAATAGCGGGTGGTGCGCTGGCGCTCGGCGGCAATGATGTGCTTTAATTGCTCAAACGCCAAGTCCAGGTTGTCATTGACAATGACATAACGGTAATGGTGCAATTGTTTCACTTCGCCTCTTGCATTTTTAAGCCTGCGGGCAATTTCCACGGGATCATCGGTGCTGCGGGTATGAAGCCGCACACGCAGCGCCTCATAGCTGGGCGGGAGGATGAAGATGGATACACAATCGGGCCTCATTTTCATCACGTTCATGGCACCTTGGGGATCAATATCCAAAAGGTAACTGCGCCCCTGCTTAATGCCCTCGTCAATGGGGCCGGCCGGCGTTCCATAGCGGTGCCCATGCACCGTCGCATGCTCCAAGAAGGCGCCGCTTTCCAGCAGCTCATCGTACTCTTCCTCTGAGATAAAGTGATAATCCACTCCGTCCAGTTCGGTGTCCCGGCGTTTGCGGGTGGTGTAAGAGATGGAAAACTGAATGGTCGGATCCACATCCAACAATTTTTTAACCAGCGTCCCCTTCCCCGTTCCCGACGGGCCGGAAATTACAATGAGCATACCTTCTCGTCGTTCTGTCATGCGTTCCTCCTTCAAAAAGTTTGGAGCTTGTTGTACAAGTTCCCTGAATATTATTATACCACAAGCAACCTTAACTGAAAAGTAAGATGCGGTTGACATTTTCTAAAAAATAATCTATAATTTTCTAGTCTACAGTCCAAGTAATTGGATAAAATAATAGATAACATTGAAGGAGGACTTTCAAAATTATGAAAAAAGTCGAACAAACCCGCCGCGATTTTCTATGCCTGGCCGGCAAAGGCATTGTTGGCGCCGCAGCCCTATCCTGCGTACCCTCGGTACTGAACCCCGCTATCGCTGAAACCATCGAAGCCCCCGCCTATCCCTTAGAGTACAAGCAACTTGACCCCCAAAAGGTTTTGGAAGAAGGCTACAAGCGCATGTCCACCCATGGCGGCTGTGGCGGCGGCGCTTTTTCCGCCATCGTCGATTTAATGGGTGAAGAATACGGTTATCCCTACAACCAATATGACGGCCGCATGTTTGCTCATGCTGGCGGCGGCTACGGCGCGGGCGCCATCTGCGGCGCCCTGGTCGGTGCCTGCGCTGCCATCGGCGTGTTCTGTGAGCCCGCAGATGCCAGAGCCCTGCGCGATGATTTGTTTACCTGGTACAAGCAGCATGCCTTCCCCGGCTATCAACCCGAATACCAGGCAGTCACCACCGTTTCCGGCTCCATCCAGTGCGCAGACTCTGTCGGCACCTTTATGAAAGAAGCCAACCTGGAAATGGGCGATGCTCCCCGTGTAGCCCGCTGCGCAGCCGTGACCGGTGAAACCGCCGCCAAGGCCGTCGAGCTACTTAACAAGCACTTTGGTTTTACCACCGAAGAAGTCGTGTTGCTTGACAATCCCGATCAGGCCGGCGAAGAAGCTCCCTTGGCCGACAACGAATACATCGGCGTTGGCAAGAGCGAAATCGGCGGCGACATCCGCGTGAAAGTGACCATGGACGGCGACAAGATCAAAAACATCGAAGTGCTCAACCACAACGACACCGACTCTTTCGCCAATCCCGTTATCGAGCAGTTGCCCGGCAAAATCATCGCCGCTCAGTCCACGGAAGTTGACGCCATCGCCGGCTCCACCAAGACTTCCGAAGCCATCATCGCAGCCGTCAACGACGCGCTGAGCCAGATCAAGAAGTAATCAAACCTTATATAAGTATAAACGCAATAAGCTCCGTCATGTAAGGCGGGGCTTTTGCTTATGTTGCCGCGTAAAAATTCTCATACGTTCATACTATCTATTTGACTAAAGCCAAAAAGAACGGGTATACTAAATCTCGAAGGAAGATGAAAGTGTAAAGGAGTCCGAAATGTCAATGAAAACCGGCAAACGTGCCGACCGTAACAAAACGCTAACACGCATCATCTGCGCAATGCTGGCTTTACTCATTGCCGCCGGCACCCTTTCAACGCTTTTCTATTATCTTTAAGCATTAGGAGGAACAAATGAAACTTAAAGGAAGCAAAACCGAACAAAACCTGTGGACAGCTTTCGCCGGCGAAAGCCAGGCCCGCAACAAGTACGACTACTACGCGTCCGCCGCCAAAAAAGAAGGCTACGAGCAGATTGCCGCCATCTTTGCCGAAACCGCCCTGAACGAAAAGGAACACGCCAAGCTGTGGCTGAAAGCCTTAAACGGCTACAAAGACGGCAAGACCCAAGGCGATACCTTTGAAAACCTGAAGGACGCCGCCGCAGGCGAAAACTACGAGTGGACCGAAATGTACGCAGAGTTTGCCAAGGTAGCCAAAGAGGAAGGCTTTGATGAGATTGCCCGCCAGTTTGAAATGGTCGGCAAGGTTGAAAAAGAGCATGAAATGCGTTACAACGCCCTGGCTGAACACGTGAAGAACGGCACCATGTTTAAAGAAACCCAAATCACCTTCTGGCATTGCCGCAACTGCGGTTTCATCATCGAAGGCCAAGAGGCCCCCGAAGTCTGCCCTGCCTGTGACCATCCCAAAGCGCACTTTGAGCGCATGGCCAAAAACTATTAATCGCTGATAGCAAATATCGTTTAAGTAAATTCAAACGCCCCACATTTTTCTTTGTGGGGCGTTTGGTGTATGTATTACTTTAGTAATTCCGTACCCGTCTGGCGGAACCAGCAGTAACTCTGAACAATTTCCAAATCAAAAATGGTCATGACCTGGTCGTTGTCGGGCAGCTTGTAGTAGGCAAAATCAGTAATCTGCACACGCTCGTGGTAGGGAGCCTCTTCCAGCGGAACGCCGAGAATAGATATTTGAACACCGCCATTGGTGGTGTTGCACTTTGAGTACCATTCATTTTCCGCAATAAACTTTTCAAACCGTTCGCCATAAACCGGACTGACGCCGCAGTGGGCAACCAAGGGGTAGTCAAGGTAATTAGCCAATTCCGGCACTTCTTCGGCTGTAAATCCGTAATCCCTTAAGGTTCCGATAAACATCAAAATGTGGCGGGAACCGTGGTGAAGAATATAAAAGTCGCCCACTTGCAGGTGTTGGGCCACTTCGCTCCAGTCGGGCATGGGGTTGTAAACGTGGCTGTTGGACGTAAAGACATAGTTGTTGCGATACTTTCCGTAGTGGGTAATGGCGTTTGAAAGCGGCGGGATTTCTTCAAGTCCGTTGGCCAGACAAATCCAATCGGCATAGCCCGAGCAGTCAAAACCAAGAACATAAGACTTGCCCGCGCGATAAAAGTGGGTGGTCTCAAGGCTCTTTGCCTGTCCGTATTCAGGATACCTCGCCATCATTTTATCATAGCTCTGTCCGCCGAAGAAATAGGGAACACCCAAAGGGAAAAGCGCTTGAACATCAGAGCCGGTCAGCTCGTTGTATCTTTCTAAAAATACATTACCCTCTTCCAGCATGGATAGCGCCTTGTCCAGCATGGGATTTTTCTCCACAAGCGCTTGCGATCCCACTGAAACAAAGCAAAGGCTCACAAGAAACAAAAGAAATACAGAACGAAGTTCTTTCATGAAAGTTCCACCTTTCTCAAAGTTACGAACCAGTGTATCAGGTCATGAAAGCTTCGTCAACGCTTGCCCCCGCTCTACTTGTCCTCTATAATGAGAAAAGAAAATTGAAGCCGGAGGATTTTATGAAAAAAGGGCGTTTGTTTTTTTCCATCATCATCTTTTTGTTCTTGCTCTTGTTAGCCCTTGCGGGCGTTTCCGAAATGGAAATCCTCCAACAGAACAAAAATTTTGTCCAAGAAATGAAATTAAACCCTTGCGAAGAAGGTGTCGAGTATTCCGTAACGGCGTCCGGCCAGCAGTACTTGTCGATACTTTACTCGACCAAAGATGAAAATGGCCATATCGCCCTTGAAGGCAATAACGGGCTTTTTACCGGCGCCTTGCCCCTTAGGTATACAGCCGGCAATCAAGTACTTTCCTTTGAAATACGCACCCCCATGCAGCAGAGGATTGCCTTGGCAAAACTGCCCCTAAGTTTGCCGGAAACAGACAAGATTGCGCCCCAAACCGGTGCTGTTCGAAAAATTAACGACCTTGTTTTAAAGGCAGGCGTTAACAAGGTATCCTATTCCTTTTCCGCTCCCGGACACAGCCAGGTGGAGCTGAATTTCCGCACCGTCATGCAAAAGGGAAAAACCGTCGTTCAGGCAGATGAAAACGGACTGTTTTCCGGGGAAATATTCCTGCCCTTTGCCTATGCTTCGGATCTGGTTACCGTAAAAATCCTCTCCCCAAAAGGTCAGTTGATGGCTGAAGATTCTATCAGGCTTGCCTTTGCGGAGTTTCCCTTGGGCCAGCCCAATCCTCAGGGGCCGCTGTCGGGCGTTAAGGTGTGTTTGGACCCCGGCCATCAGGCACAAAAGGCCAACACCAGCCAGGTTTTTCATATGCCCGGCAGCACCAAAAAAGTAAAAGGCGGCAGCAGCGGCATGGCTCAAGGCTGCCTGACCCTGCGCAAAGAATCGGTCGTGGTGCTGGAAATCGCCTACCGCACCGCTTTAAAGCTTCAGGAATTAGGCGCGAAAGTGACCATGACCCGCACCACCGAGGACACCAGCGTATCCAACTTTGAGCGGGCGGAAATAGCCAACCAAAGCAATGCCGACTACTTTATTCGCATTCACCTGAATATGTTTAAATCCAAGACTACGCATTCCGTATTTGTCTACTGCCCCCTGAACAGCCCCTACGCCAAAGAAGCCGCCGACAAAGAAACCTAC
This sequence comes from uncultured Oscillospiraceae bacterium, assembly GCA_964346155.1. Taxonomy (GTDB): domain Bacteria; phylum Bacillota; class Clostridia; order Christensenellales; family Aristaeellaceae; genus DTU024. The sequence continues at coordinate 19,875 of CAYFTJ010000005.1, read as the reverse complement.
CAGCTTTTAGCCAACGCCCTGCTGGATGAATTCATGCTGTCCACAGGCGCCGCGCCCGGATACACCCGTTTTTCTGACCAGTTTATCGCCAACAACTGGGGAAAAATGCCCACCTTCCTGCTTGAAGCCGGTAACATGTCCACGCCGTCGGACGATCTTTTAGCGTCGCAGCCTTTCTACCAAGAAAAGATGGCCGAGGGCATCGTCAACGGGGTGCTTCAAATGCATCAAATTACCCAAAATTCCAAGAAAGATAAGTAAAGACATGCCAAAACGCCTTCTGATCCTGCTTGTTTGCCTGTGCCTGTTGCCCCTGCAAGGGCTTTGCGCCATCGATTCCGAACACTTAACCCGTGTTTTTAAACAAAACAGGGTAGTTGGCGGGGCAGCCATTGTCTCCCTGAACGGTACACCTGTATTCACCTTCACCTATGGCTATAAGGATGCCCGCAAAACCGACCCAGTTACTCTGGACACCTGCTTTCGTATCGCTTCGGTAACCAAGTTGGTTTCCACGGTGGGCGTTTTGCAATTATCTGAGCAAAACGATGTCGATTTTGATAAGCCCGTCGGCACTTACCTTGGCTATGATGTTGTTAACCCCGCCTTTTCCCAAACCCCCATCACTTTGCGACAGGTGTTGACACACACAACGGGCTTTGCCTCCACCTATTCCTACCATCCCGCCTGGGAAAAGCTGGGCGCTAAAAACAAAGTGTTCATCAAAAACGCCGCGCCCGGAACGAAGTACCACTATTCCAACCTCAACGGCAGCCTGCTAGCATCCTTCATTGAAAACATGAGCGGTCAAAGCATCAATACCTATATGCTGGAACATGTGTTTACGCCGCTTAATATGAACGCCGCCTACCACCCTGCCCTTCTTGTAGATACATCGGATATCGCCAGTCAGCTACGAAAAGACGGGGGCAGTGTGATGTCCGCCCAAAAGGCATTGGAATCCATTGACAAATATGACGATTCTTGTAACCCCCGTGCCCATACCGATTATTCCGTCGGGGGACTTTATGCCAGCGTCAGGGCACTGGACCGGCTGATGGCCATGTTCGTTTTAGGCGGAACCGTGGAAGGCCGGCAAATATTATCCGAGCAAACAATTGACCTTATGCTAAGTGAACAAGACTTTGAAGGCAGCTCCGTCCAAGTACAGTCTCCCTATACCCTTGGCCTTGACCGGGTGTTCAAGCTCCCCGGCGGCACATGGTACGGACACCAGGGCAGAAAAGAGGGACTGTGCGCCAACGCCTACTTCCAGCCGGATACCGGACTATCAGTCGTAGTGATTGCCAACGGCTATACACCCAAACTCCGAAACAACGTCTCCGGCTTGGCAATATGGCTCATGGAGCAAGCCCAAAGCTATCTTCCTTCAAAAGAGAACCCGTGAATTATTACGGACTCAACTTTTTTATTTATTATTTTTTAATTCGGCCAGCCGCTGTTAATGTTAAAGCCATTTTCAAAGAGGGTATCTTCCGCGTATTTACCCGTACTTAAACCCAGCTGCCCAAACTTGTTGATGCCTGCAGCCATCATGGTTCCGTCTTCCTTCACGGCCAGCAGAAAAAGGCTGCCCCCCGACATCATGGTATAGGGTCCGTCATCAATTTTACTCAGCGTTACGCCAAGACCGCTTGCTGTGCGGAAGCCCAGTCCAAGCTGTCCGTAGGTGTTGTTGCCCCAGCCCCAAAGGGAGCCGTCTTCCAAAATCACATAGGTCATGGAGCTGTAAATTTCCATGGTTTTAACAGGCAAAGGCAGGTCTACAAGCATGGGAGACAGAACATCCCCACTTGCTTCTATCCCGAGTTGGCACTCTTGGTTAATGCCCCACATATACATCTTGCCTTCCTGGTCCACGACCGCCGAAAAGCTGCCTCCGGCATCAATGTCCCTGATTTGGATATCGCCCGTGTCAATCTTCACCGGCTCATTAAAGCGCTTGGTATCTGTAGGCGAAATCTGGTGATGCTGGTTGTCGCCCCAACCCCACAGACCGCCTTCTGCATCCAAAGCAAGGGAAAACTTGCCCCCGCAGGCAACCTGAACAATTTTGGGAAGCCCCTCTATTTTGGTGGGCTGACCCACATTGTTGTTGTTGGGGCTGCCGATTCCCACCTGACCGTTGGAATTTCTACCCCAGCCGTACACTTCGCCCGCTTCATTAACGGCAAGCGTGTGTCCAAAACCTGAAGCCATCATCTTAACCGTAGGATCGAAAAAATTCAAACGATAGTGGGTACGGAAAATGCCTTCTTTGGTAAGCGACGCGTTGGTGCTGTTGCCCGCGCCCCAAATGCTTCCGTCATCCATAAGAAAATAGGAATAATCACAGCCCGTGATGATGTCTTTTACATCGGCGGGATCAAAATCCGCCTTGGTTTTAAAAATCGCGGGCTTCATGGACTGGGCGGCATTGCCTTTGCCCAGCTGACCAAATTGGTTGTCACCCCAAACGTGAATAACGCCTTGCTTATCTCTGACATAAGCAAAGCTGCCGCCAACAATTACGATGGGTTCTTTTTCTTCCTGCGCATACACGCTCACAACAAGCCCCGCCACAAGCAGCGCTGCCAACACCATACAAAGCAATCGATTCGTCATTACTTTACCTCCTAATTGATCCATGGTATTATACCATAAAGGTAAGTCACTGCAACAATTAGTCCTGGAGGTTGTTTGAATGAAGAGAATTGCATCACTCATCCTGTGTATTATTCTTTTGATGTCGATAGGCGTTCAGTCGCTGGCGGAAACGAAGATTATTACCCTCACCTGCGGGGGTGACACCCTGCTTGGCAGCAACGAAAAAGTGCGTTACGAAGATTTTTCCTTTCAAAGCTACGTCAACCGTTACGGCCTTGACTATCCATTTGCGAACTTTAAGGAAATGTTTGAAAACGACGATATTACGCTTTTAAACCTTGAGGTGGTCTTGACCGATGAGCCCGATGAAAAGGCCGACAAATCCCGCTTTAATTTCCGCGGCCCGACGGAGTACGCAAAGATCCTGTCCCAAAACAGCGTTGAAGTCATGAACCTTGCCAACAACCACACCATGGACTACGGCCAAAAAGGCTTTGACGCGACAGTTGGCGCCCTTGACAAAGTGGGCGTTGGCTACTGCGGCTCTGATGCCGAGGATGTGTACACCTGGGTGTTTGAAAAGGATGGCATCAAAATCGGTTTCATGGGCGTTGTGCCCCTCTTTTGGGTGGACAACAAAGTACACCAGCAAAAGCTGAGGGACGCCGGCGCCAAGCTTAAAGAAGAAGGTTGCGCCGCCATTGTGGCTTCCCTGCATTGCGGCAGAGAATACCTGCCCAAGCATGACGACATTCACGACAAGTACCGCAGAATTTGCATGAGCCTGGGCGCGGACATCGTCATCGGTACCCACCCCCATGTGCCCCAGGGCGTACACGTAACTGAAGAAGGGGTCTTGCACTTTTATTCCCTTGGCAACTTTGCCTTTGGCGGCAACACGGGCGTTGATGAGCGCATCAGCTGCGTACAGGCCCTGGTTGCTCAGGTGCAGATGCATTTTGAAGACGGCGTATACATCGGATGCACGCCCATTATCTGGCCCATTCACCAGAGCGGCACCTTGCCGGAAAATAACTATCAGCCCGTTTTTGTAAGCGGCGAAGAAGCCGAAACCGTCATGAAGATGGTGCAGCGGGACACCCGCTTCAAGCTCAAGCCCTTTGTTGAAGGCGAGGGCGCGGTGCAGGACTTCATTCCCCGCTTGCCCAACAAAAAATAAGATTGAATGAAAAAAGGCCGCATCCCGCGACCTTTTTTCTTTGCCGTCTTTTACAGCAACGCGCCTTTGTACAGCGGATACCTATCCGTCAATTCCTTCACCTGCTTTAAAACGCCTTCCACTGCCTGCTGTTTGTGGTTAATCACCTCAATAATCATACCGGCGACCTGGGCGCAATCTTTTTCGTTTAGGCCGCGAGTGGTAATGGCAGGCGTTCCGATACGGATTCCGCTTGTGACACTGGGCTTGCGGCGATCCCTTGGCACCATGTTTTTGTTGGTGGTGATGTTGGCTTGTTCCAGATACGTTTCAAGTTCAAGGCCGGTTATGTCCCTGTCCACCAGGTCAAGCAAAAGGAGGTGGTTGTCGGTGCCGCCTGACACCATGCGCACACCCGCCTGATGGAAGGCTTTTTCCATGGCCTTGGCGTTTTGAATCACCTGCTGCTGGTAGGTTTTAAATCCGGGTTTCAGCGCTTCGCCAAAGCTGATAGCTTTGGCGGCAATCACATGCTCCAGCGGCCCGCCCTGAATGCCGGGAAAAATAGCCTTGTCAATCTGCCTGGCATACTTTTCCTTGCACAGGATGAGCCCGCCGCGAGGGCCGCGTAAAGTCTTGTGGGTGGTAGAGGTGACCACGTCAGCATAGGGTACGGGTGAGGGGTGCAAGCCTGTGGCGACAAGACCGGCAATGTGGGCCATATCCACCATCATCAGCGCGCCAACCTTATCGCAAATTTCACGTACCCACTTAAAATCAATGATGCGGGAATAGGCCGAGGCGCCGGCGATAATCATTTTGGGGCGGGTTTTTAAGGCCAGCTCTTCCATTTTGTCATAGTCGATGCGCTCATCTTCGGGGTTAAGACCATAAGACACAAATTTAAAATACTTGCCCGAAATATTAACGGGGCTGCCATGGGTCAGGTGGCCGCCGTGGTTGAGGTTCATGCCCATCACCGTGTCGCCGTAGTTGAGCAAAGTGGAATACACGGCAAAGTTGGCCTGGCTGCCCGAGTGGGGCTGAACGTTGGCATGCTCTGCCTGAAATAGTTCTTTGGCACGGTCAATGGCTAGGTTTTCGGCCATATCCACAAATTCACAGCCGCCGTAATACCGCCTGCCCGGATAGCCTTCGGCGTATTTATTTGTAAGCGGGGAACCCGTAGCAGCCATGACTGCCTGAGAAACAAAGTTCTCCGAGGCAATCAGCTCCAGGTGCTCTTCCTGCCTGCGGCATTCCCGCTCAATCGCGTCATAAATTTCAGGGTCCTGTTTAAGAACCTCAGGTATTTCCCACATATCATCCTCTTTTCCGAGGCTTTCGCCTCCATAATTCATCCAAGACAGTGTAGCATATTCAATCTGTATTGACAATCGAGCCCTAAAAAAGACAAATTGTTTTTTTATTGTATTTTTTATCGGGACATGCTATACTGTAACCATAATCAATCGGATAGCATCATGGATGGAGGAAAAGGCCATGCATTCCAAAAAGTCCCGGGATGTCCTTGTGGCATCGCTTACCTTGTTCGCCATGTTTTTAGGCGCCGGCAACCTGATTTTTCCGCCCTATGTGGGTGCCCAGTCAGGCAACGGCTGGCTCATCGCCTGCCTTGGCTTTTTAATGACAGGCGTTGGCCTTCCCCTGCTTGGCACCCTCACCATTGCCAAGCTTGACGGTAATCCCGACCGGCTCTTTGAAGGCGCCTGGCCATGGATAGGAACTATTCTAAATATACTTATTTTGCTTGCCGTCGGCCCTCTGTTTGCCATTCCGCGTACCGCCGCTACAACATGCGAGCTGAGCGTATTGCCTTTTCTTTCGCCTACGATCAATCCCCGGACTGTATTTGTCATTGTCTGCTCTCTCTTTTTCTTGGCGACTTACCTTTTATCCGTTTCGCAGGGCAAGGTGATGGATGCCATCGGCGGGATACTTTCGCCCATACTGGTGGTCTTTCTGGTGGTCAGCATTTTTTTAAGCATCGTCCGCCCCATCGGCAAACCCCAGCCAAGTGTGGTGCATAGCGGTCTGTTTTATTATGGCTTTTCATCAGGCTATCAAACCATGGACGGTATTGGCTCCCTGGTTATGTCGGGCGCTATTGCGGCCCTGGTTGCCCAGCGGGGCTATCAGAAAAAAGAATCCCAGAGCATTTTGCGCAGCTGCGCGGTGATTGCGGGCCTGCTTCTGGCCATGGTCTACGGCGGCTATACCTGGATTGGCGCTTCGAGCTCTGGCGAGCTTCGGCAGTTTACAGAGCGCACCGCTATGCTCAGCCACGCGTCCTCCCTGCTTGGCGGAAACGCCGGAAAAATCATGCTGGCAGCCATTATCTTTTTCGCCTGTATCACCACCGCAAGCGGCCTGACGGTTACCTTCGCGCAGTATTTTTGCAAACTGTTTAAAAACAAACTCTCCTACAAAGCATGGGTGCTTATTTGCGTGGGCTTTTCCTTTTTTATCAGCCTCATCGGAGTGGAAGGCATTATCAAGCTGTCAGTCCCCTTGCTTGAAGTGGTCTACCCTCTGTGCATTATCGTCATTCTTTTGCATCAATTAGGTATTCCCTCCTTTTCAAGGGGCGGCTTTAAGGGCGCCATCATCGCCGGGCTCATTTATTGCCTGATTTTGGCGCTTGGCTATTTTAACGCAACCACGCACATAAGCGCCGCAATCCTTGCTGTTTTACCTTTGGGAACGGCCGGTTTTGGCTATCTTTTGCCTGCGCTCATCGGCCTGATAGTCGGCTTTATCCTGGATTCCCTTCAAAAACAGAAACCAAATATCACTCCCTTTACCAAAGACAGGAGAGAAGCCCTTATCTGATACATGGATTTTTCTATACCCGCCGCCTTATAAGCGGCGATTTTTATTTTTACATAAAACAGACCTTCTCTTTACAGCCATTCAACCATACCATTTGACGGTAGGTGTATAATGTTAATTGGAATTTTAGACAAAAGAAAGGAACGAAGATGAAACTGGAGCTTAAAAACATCCACAAATCTTTTGGGGATAAAGAAATATTGCACGGCATCAACATGACCGTACAGAGCGGCCGGGCGCTGGGTTTCCTTGGCCGAAACGGCGCCGGCAAGTCCACCACCATCCGGTGCATTATGGAAGTTTTCCGCCAGGATGAAGGCGATATTTTGCTGGACGGAAAGCCCTTCCACGCCAAAAGCCAGCGGGTAGGTTATTTGCCCGAGGAACGCGGCATGTACTCCAAGGCCAAGGTGCTTGATCAGCTCATCTATTTTGGCATGCTGCGCGGCGGCACCAAGGAGGGTTCCAGCCAGTCGGCAACCAAGTGGCTGGAATATTTTGAGCTTGGAGAATGGGCAAAAAGGCCCTTGGAACAGCTGTCCAAAGGCAACCAGCAAAAGGTGCAGATTATTCAAGCCTTTGTAAACGACCCCGACCTCTTGATTTTGGACGAGCCTTTCAGCGGCCTTGACCCGGTGAACGCCCAAATCTTCAAGGACGCCATTGGCGGCTTTGTAAAAGAAGGCAAGCTGGTCATTTTTTCCAGCCACCAAATGGCTTATGTGGAAGAACTGTGCGACGATATCGCCCTGATTCACGAAGGCAACATTTTGCTTGAGGGTGACCTGGATGCCATTTTAAAGGCCAAAAGTAAAAACCGCTGGGTTTTGGAAGGCAGGGACAACCATGCTTTAAAGGCACTAATCGAGCGAGACTTTCCCGCCTTTCAGCTTGAAAGCTATGAGGACGGCTTCATCCTTGACGCAGGCGGCAAACTTGACCAGGCGGCGTTGTTTAGCGCCATCGCAAGTCAAGGCCTTTTGCTTGAAAAGTTTGAAAGGTGGATGCCCACCCTCAACGACCTGTTTATCGAAACCGTAGGAGGTGAAAAGCAATGAAAGGCTTGTTGACGGTATTTAGCTACGAATTAAACCAGCAAATCCGCAAAAAAAGCGTGATTGTAACCGCCATTATTTTGGCGCTGGTATTGTTTGGTGTTACCTTTATTCCCCGCCTGATTCCCTTGTTCTCGGGCGGCGGCGATGATACCGCCCTGGAAGACTATTCCTATGGTTATGCCTTGGCGCAGGGCACATGGCCAAGAGGCCTTGAAGAAGCCGTCCAAAGCTTGCCGGCAAAGCGCTACGAAACAAGAAGCGAATTGGAAAAGGCCCTGAAAGACGGGGAGCTGAAAACAGGCTTTTACCTGGAAGATTCTTTAAAGTTTGAAGCCCTGTACATGGACAGGACGCTTGATGCTTCAGCCGAAATGATGTCCGGGCTTTTAGCAAGCTTCTATACCAGCAACCAGCTTATCACCAAGGGCATCAGTCCCGAAGAAGTCCCCTCCATCCTCTACCCGCAGGTGGAGCAGACCGCCACCGTTTTGGGGCAGGATAACGTTTCCACCGCTTTGGTTGCCATGTTCATGATGTTTATCGTCTATTTCCTGGTAATCATTTACGGTATGGCCACCGCCACCATGGTCGCGCGGGAAAAGGATTCAAGGGCAATGGAGCTTTTAATCACCTCCACCTCGGCCCGTTCCCTCATCCTTGGTAAGGTCTTTGCTTCCGCCGTAGCGGCCATTGTGCAGCTGTCGGTTATTCTGCTTGCCGGCTTTGTGGGCTATCAGATCAATAAGAGCACCCTGCCCGAAATCATCCATCTCATGCTGTCGGGCACCCTGACGACAACGTATGTGGCTTCCTACGTTTTCTATACTTTGGTGGGCTATCTCATGTACCTGTTCCTCTACGCGGCGCTGGGCTCCACCGTTTCCAAGGTGGAAGACGTATCAAGCGCCACCGCCCCCATTCAGTTCCTGTTTATTGCCGGGTACATGATCGCATCCTTTGGCTTAAATATGTCAAGCTCCATCCTCTTTAGGGTGGCTTCCATCATCCCCTTCACCGGCGTTTTGGTCATGCCGCTGCGCACAGCCCTGATATCCGTGCCCATCACCGACCATATTATAGCCGGAAGCCTGATGGGATTGTTTACCGTTGGCATAGCCTTCCTTGCTATCCGCATCTATCGCTGGGGCACACTCAACTACGGCAACAAAACCAACATCGTGAAGGTTGTCAAAGAAGCGCTGAGAAACAACGATTAATTCCGCAAAAAACTAAGCAACAAAAAAGACCGTTTACCTTTCAAAAGCTTAACGGTCTTTTGTTATTCATCCGTTTCTTCCCGGCTATGGCTTTGGATATAGCCTTCCGGCACTAGGAAGCTATCCGGCGGCGGGCAGGTAAAGGTTAGCCTTTGCCCCGTTTGGGGGTGGGTAAAGGAAAGGCGCCAGGCGTGCAGCATCAGCCTTGGGGCGGAAGGCATGGAATGAAAGCCGTAAATGCAATCACCAAGAACGGGGCGGTGCATATGCGCCATATGCACCCTGATCTGGTGCGTGCGCCCGGTGAGAATGCGTACATCCAGCAGGCTCTTGTTCGGAAAAGCGGCTACTTCCCGGTAAAGGGTAACGGCATCCCGCCCATCCTCCACCACGGCCATTTTCTTTCGGTCTTTGGGGGAGCGGCCGATGGGCGCCTCAATGCGCCCGCTGCTTTCTTTCATCGAACCATAAACCATAGCAAAGTAACGCTTGTTCATTTTACGGCCCGAAAGCTGCCGTGCCAAATGAAGGTGCGCCTCGTCGTTTTTGGCAACCAGCATGATACCGCTTGTGTCCTTGTCCAGCCTGTGCACAATGCCGGGACGGACTTCTCCCCCAACGCCCGATAAGCTGGGCATATGATACAAAAGAGCATTGACCAAGGTGCCCGACTTGTTGCCGGCGGCCGGGTGGGTCACCATGCCCGAAGGCTTATTGACCACCGCCAGGCTCTCATCTTCAAACAAGATATCAAGGGGCAAATTTTCAGCTACTACGGTGTCAGGTTCATCAGCGGGCAGGTGAATCTCTATGATATCTTCTGCCGTTACGGGATGGGAAGGCTTTAGCACAACCACGCCGTTTACCTTGACCCGGCCCTCTTCAATCAGTTTGGCGGCGCGGGAGCGGCTTATATCGCCGTGCTTGCAACAGGCGTCAAGCCGGCCTTCTTTTCCATTTAGCCTCATGATATTCAAGCCACCTCCTCCTTTTGAAACAAGCTCAAAAAAGCATAGGCAATAAGTCCCACGACAATCAGGCTGTCGGCAAAGTTGAAAACAGCAAAGCGAATAAACAACAGCTCAATATAATCCACCACATAACCACGAAAAATTCGGTCGATCAAATTGCCAAGAGCGCCGCCCGCAGCCACCCACAGGCACAGGCTTTTCAAGCCCTTTTCATATCGAAGGTTGATATAGATTAGCAGCGCAAAAAGCAGGATAGAAAACAGCGTTAACAGCTGCGGATAATCAGCCAGCAGGCTAAAAGCAGCGCCCGTATTGCGAGTGCCGCGCAGGGCAACCACGCCCCTTATCAGCACCCGATCGCTTTCTTTGAGCAAAGTTTTCAGTCCCTGGTCGATAAACCCCAAGGATATCATCAATGTAAGGCCAAGTTTTTTGTTCATTCCATCCTCCAAACTTCATTATAGACAATTGCCCCGAAAATGAAAAGCTCATGTTACTTTTAGAACAGCAGTTTTATCCCGGCGAATTTTTTAGTTTATCAAAGCCTTGCCAACCATGCTTTTTCACCGTAAAATAGAGGGCAGAAAGGAAGGCGGAACATGAGAATTTTCAAAAAGATTTTCGGCAGAGCAGGCATGCTGCTTATTTTGGTCTTTCTCCAGATTTTTTGGCTGGTTGCGGTTCTGTCCAACATCAGCCCTTATTTATCAACCATCAATTTTTTGCTGCAAATTTTAGGCGTTTTTATTGTCCTGCGCTTAATTAACACGTCCAAAAACCTTTCAAACGACCTGCTTTGGATTCTTCTAATTATTATTGTGCCTGTTGTGGGCACGGTCATGTACATCCATATCAGGTGGCATCACCGCCTCACGGGGCGCACTTACCGCAACCTTAAAGAAGAAACGGCCAAAGCCGCCTCCTACTATGAGCAGGAGCCGGACGTTTTATCTAAGGCAACTGAAGCGGCAAAATGTCTTGCCGGTCAAATCAATTACCTTTGTTCCACCACTACCTATCCTATCTATGAAAACGAAGGATTTTCCTATGAGAAAACCGGCGAGGACGGTTTTCCCAAAATGCTTGAAGCCCTGAAAGAGGCCCAACATTTTATTTTCCTTGAATACTTTATCATCAAGCCCGGCATCATGTGGAATTCCATCTTGGAAATCCTCAAAGAAAAAGCGCAGGCCGGTCTTGATGTGCGCCTTCTGTACGACGATTGGGGTACCATGAATAGCCTGCCCATCAAATATGCTGCCGAGCTTCGCGGCTTTGGTATCAAGGCGCAGGTCTTTAACCCTTTAAGGCCCTTTATTTCCGGCTTTATGAACAACCGGGACCATCGTAAAATCCTGGTCATCGACGGCAAAGTCGCCTTTTCGGGCGGCATTAACCTGGCGGATGAATACATCAACGAAATCGTGCGCTTTGGCTACTGGAAAGATAACATCATCCTGGTCAAAGGCAAGGCTGTTTGGTCTTATACGGTCATGTTCCTCACCATGTGGAACGCGCTCAACCGTGAAGACAGCGACTACACTGTTTTTAAAGCCGCTTCCAACAGGCAAAAACAAAAAGGCTGGCTCATCCCCTACGGCGATGACCCCTTTGATAAAAACTATACCGGACGGGATATTTATATCAACATTATTAACCAGGCGCAAAAATACTGCTACATCATGACTCCTTACCTGATCGTTGACAATTATTTAATCAACGCCCTGATTCTGGCAGCCCAGCGCGGGGTGGATGTGCGTATTGTGACTCCGGGTATCCCCGACAAACCGGTTGTCTGGCGCATTACCCGCTCCTACTACCCCAGCCTGATTGAGGGCGGCGTAAAAATCTACGAGTATCAGCCCGGCTTTGTGCATTCCAAGGTCATGGTGGCCGACGATGTGGTGGCAACTGCCGGCACCGTCAATCTTGATTACCGCAGCCTCTATTCGCATTTTGAAAACGGCGTCTATCTTTTGCACATGGATGAGATCATGGATATCAAGGACGACTGCCTAAAATCCATGGAGCAAAGCAAGCTGATGAGCCCTGAGGACGTGAGGACGGGCCCCATTCTTACGATGGTTTACATGGTGTTAAGGCTGTTTGCCCCCTTGCTGTAAGTCTTTTTGTACAGGATTCGTATTTAAAATATTATGCCCTTGCATTTATGGAAAAATGACCTACAATAGTGGTATGCAATCGCGAAAAGCCGATTGAGCTATTATTATATAAATAGGAGACTTATGGAACAAACAATATATCTGGCAGGCGGCTGCTTTTGGGGTATGGAGCATTTAATGTCCCTCGTCCCCGGCGTTTTGAATGCGGCAGCCGGCTATGCCCAGGGCAGCATCCAAAACCCAAGCTATGAAGCAGTCTGTCAAGGAAATACCGGGCACCGTGAAACAGTAAAAGTAACTTTTGACAGCAGCCAAGTGCCTCTTGAAAGCCTGTTAAAGCTTTATTTTAGTGTCGTAAACCCCCTGACCCCAAACCGCCAGGGCGGTGACACTGGCCCCCAGTACCAGGCGGGCATCTATTGGGAAGACGAGGCCACAGGCCAGGCTATTCAGGACTATGCCAAAAAAGAAAAGCTGCGTCACCGGGACTTTTTTATTGAGATTGAGCCTCTCACCGCTTTTTACCCTGCGGAAGAAGAACATCAGGATTATTTAATTAAAAACCCGGCGGGCTATTGCCACATTCCGGCTTCCGCCTTTGAAAGGGCTAAAAACGTCGGGAAGCCCCAGAAGACGCAGGAGCCCGCCTACCGCAAGCTCACCCCCAAAGAGGCCCTTGAATTAAAGCAGAATGATTTTTCTGTCGTGTACCTTGATGTACGCACCCCCGAAGAATACAGCGCAGGCCACCTGCCCGACGCGGTCAACCTGCCGCTTCAGCAGCTTGAACAAACCAAAGACCAGGCCATCGCCTCCAAAGACGATGTGCTGCTCATTTACTGCCGCTCGGGCGTCCGTTCCCGAAGTGCCGCCCAGTATCTAACGTCTCTTGGATATTCCTACGTCTACGACTTTGGCGGCATTCTCTCCTGGCCCTATGATATTGAACGCTAAACAAGCCTTCTATATCTAAAAAATACAATACATCAACATAGAAGGGATAATCACATGCAAAAGTTTGATACCAAAGTTCAATACCTGAAATACCGGGTGCTAAAAGAGCTTGCCGGCTATGCCTGGGAAGACGGCCTGCTTGAAAACGTAACCGCCATTCCCAAAACCATCGTCCCCGGCCCTAAGCCCACCATGCGCTGTTGCATTTACAAAGAGCAGGCCATTTTAACCGAGCGTGTGCAAAAGGGCATGAACCAGGGTTATGGCGACAGGATTATCGAAGTCATCGACATTGCCTGCGATGAATGCCCCGTCGGAGGCTATGAAATAACCAACTCCTGCCGCGGCTGCCTTGCGCACCGCTGCATTGATGCCTGCCGCTTTGACGCCATTCAACTGGACCACAATTATGTTGCTCATATTGACAAATCCAAGTGCGTCGAGTGCGGGCTGTGCGCCAAAAACTGCCCCTACATGGCCATCATCAAGCGTACGCGCCCGTGCGAGCTGGCATGCAAAATCAATGCTATTTCCATGGACGATAACAAGGCCGCCAAAATTGACTACGACAAGTGCACCGCCTGCGGCGCCTGCGTATATCAGTGCCCCTTTGGCGCCATCACCGACAAGAGCTACCTGCTTGAGGTCATCAAACTCATCAAAGGCAAGTGGACGGGCCATCCGGTCTTTGCCCTGCTTGCTCCAGCCATTTCCACCCAGTTTACTTACGCCAAGCTTGGTCAGGTGGTCACGGGCCTTAAAGTCCTTGGCTTTGATCAGGTGATAGAGGCTGCCCTTGGCGCCGACATGGTTGCCCAAGATGAATCGCTTGAATTAAAAGAAAAGGGCTTCCTGATGTCCTCCTGCTGCCCGGCCTTTGTCAGCTACGTGCAAACGGCCTTCCCCGACATGGCGGACAATATTTCCCATTCTCTGTCGCCCATGGCGACGGTGGCCAAGTTTATTAAAGAGCGCCGCCCCGATGCTCGCATCGTCTTTATCGGCCCCTGCACCGCCAAGAAGGAAGAAGTCCGGCTGGAGCACGTGAAAGACTATGTGGACAGCGCCTTAACGTTTGAAGAGCTCCAAGCCCTGTTTGACAGCCGCGACATCGACATCACCACCCTGGAAGAAAGTACCCTGGACGATGCCACCGGCTTTGGCCGCGGCTTTGCCAAGTGCGGCGGCCTTGCGGAAGCCGTTGCCCAGGCCCTAAAAGAAAATGGCGGGGAAGACTTTGAACTCAAAGCCCTTTCTTGCGATGGGCTTGAAGAGTGCCGCACGGCTCTTTTAAGAAAAAGCAAGAACGCTCTGGATGTCAACTTTATTGAAGGCATGGCCTGCGTTGGCGGCTGCATCGGCGGCGCCGGATGTTTAACCCACGGGCCGGCCGGCAAAAAAATGGTCGAGCGCCACTCCAAGGAGGCGGCCACCAAGACCATTTCCGAAGCGGTGGAAAAGTCGCATAAAAGAAAGCCCAAAAAGTAAGATAGACTTTTTTTAACGAATTGGCCTTCCCGGTTTTGGGAAAGCCAATTTGATAGAGCCAAACACAGATGTTATGGTTCTTCTTTCTTTGGTGTCAATAACGAATTTGCAAATAACGCTCCCCTTTTTGAGAGGGAATAAACAGGCGGTTGCCCTGGATTTCTTTAAGGCTCAGGCTTTCTCCGTCAAGCGTGATGGCCTTGGGCAAACCATGCAGGTAGATTTCGCTTTCCGCCCCTTCAAGGGCGGCATTTTCCTGCCAGCGCAGGGTAAATGTCTTGTCTTCCGGCTGCCACAGGCTTTCTTCAAGCTGCCCGCAAAGGTACACGGGGCGGGTGCGGCGAAGAAGGTGGTAGGAGGGAAAATCGTAGATGTCGTCTTGGAAGCACCAGTAAGTGTTGCCCCAGCCGTAGTTGTCAAACAGGTTTAACAGGAACCTGCCGTGCGGCATAGCGGCTTCGCTCCTGAAAAAAGCGCCCCACTCACCCACGATGGTGGGAATGTTGAGCCTGTCCTGCGTTTCCTTGTGGCGGGCGAATATCACACCCGCGCGGTTGTTTGAGGAAACGTCAATGGCGGGGGTGTCCACCGTTAAATCATAGCCATGGGGCGCGAAAATCTGCCGCTCGTCCGCCACGCCGTTTACTTTGATGAGTTCAATACCCGATGGAATGCCGATGTTGGACATGTAGTTATTGCCCCGCAAGATAAAGCTAGCCTTGTCATGCTCACGAATGGCACCCAGCACCCTTTCATAAAAGGGGGTAAACTATGATTCAAGCTTCCAGGGATTTTATCTCTTCTTCCTTTACATCCACGATTAATAAATGGTTGTTGGTAAAGGTGACCGCGCCGGGCGCCCCGCCGGGGATTTTTTTTACATGCCTGCGCAAAGTGACATCCACCGCCACGCCCTGCCCCTTGCCTTTGGAGTAGAAGCCGGCCAGCTTGGCGGCTTCCAACAAGGTTTGCTCGTCCACCTCTTTACCCTGCGATTTTACAATCACATGGCTGCCGGCAATGTCCTTGGCGTGCAGCCACCAGTCCTCAGGTGAAGATGTACGCAGGAGATGTTCATTTTGACTGCTGTTTTTACCAACCAAAATGGTAAAGCCGCCAGTTGAAACAAATTTCATCGGCGTTGGCTTGGATTGTTTCGCCTGTTTTTGCTTGCCGCTTTTTTTAATCAAACCCGCTTCATACAGTTCGCCGCGAATGGCCGATAGGTCTTCTTCAGTCTGGGCCTGGGAAAGAAAATACAGGGCCTGTTCACAAAACTCCAAGTCCTTTCGGGCAATTTCCATCTGTTCGGCAGCCATTTTGCGGGCGACATTGGCTTTGCGGTACTTTTTAAAGTACCTTTGCGCGTTCTGGGCGGGTGACAGCGAGGAATCCAGGGAAATAACACGGGGGCGGTTTTCATTATAGTAATCGGGAAGCTCCGCCTTGTCCGCCCCTTTTTCAACCAGGTGTGAAAAGGCTGTGAGCAGTTCCCCGCTGATTCTAAATTCTTCCATGCGGGCGACGTTTGCCAATTCCTCTTCCTGGGCATGAATGCGGTTTTCCGCCCTCTTTTGGGCGTTCTCAATGATGCGCACCAGCGACTGCGTGCGCTGGCGCTGCCTGTTCTGTCGGTCGCCCTCATCAAAGGCTGTTTCCACCGCTTCAGACAGGGTATCGGTAGGCTTTTCCATAAAAGCCCGTTTGGTGTAATAGCAAAAGGGTAAGGCTTCCTGCTTGTTGCCCTCCTGATTACTATTCAGCTGAGGAGCGTAAAGTGAAGGCAAACCGCGCAAAAGTTTAGACAGACTTTCGCACAATTCTTCCAGTGGCAAAGTAGCTAATAGAATACCTTCCTCCCCCACCGCGCGGTAGCTAAGCTCCCTTGCGCTTTGCATGGATAGCCCGCTGACAGCTCCCGCCAGCACACTGTCCAGCTTGCCTGTTTGTCCCGACAGCTTTTGCATCAAAGCTTCTTTGGTAGCATTTTCGGGCGCTATTTTGTCTTGACCCGGCGGCATGATAAAAGGAAGCCCGGGCAAAATGGTGCGCACCCGGCTCATGTCGTCGCTCACACGGCGGGCAGCATCGATGATGATGCCATTATCCACCAGCGTCAGGTTGGTGTAGCGCCCCATGGCTTCAAAATACAGGGTCTTCATGCTCTCGTCGCCCAGTTCGCTTCGGGCGCTTACATCAATTCGCAGGATACGGTCGCCGTTTAGTTGATTGATGCCCAATATACGCCCGCCTAAAAGGTGCTTGCGTAAAAGCATCAAAAACATGGGCGCTTTGATGGGATTTTCAAAAGATTTTTCCGTCAAATGTATGCGGGCGTATTCGGGCGAGGCGCTGATCAAGAGGCGGTAATTTTTCCCCTGGCTGTACAGATTAAATACCACCATATCGCTAAAAGGCTGGCTGATTCTATCGATCCTCCCGCCCTGCAAAAAGCCGTTCAATTCGCGGGCCAAAAAGCCCAGCGTGAGTCCGTCAAGCGAGGCCATGGTTCATCACCCACAAGCAGACATTTTCGCTTCGCTGCATACCCAGTTTCTCTTGCAATTTTTGGGAAGGGATATTATCTTCCCGCACCTGGCAATAAGCGGGCAAGCCTTCCGAAAGCCGCCGGTTGATAGCCGCGGCTTCCAAGTCATACCCTAAACCCATCCGGCGAAATTTTGGTAAAACCTCCAGCATCCCGATGGAGCCTTCCGGGTGAAAACCGATAAAGCCCGCCAATTCCCCTTCCACATAGGCCCCGATGATATCGCCGTTTTTTAAGTCTTCCCGCGCCTCGTCTTCGGTGATGTGGGCGTAGTTTTCTAAAATAATAGAAAGGTGCTCCATCCTCGCGGGCGCCAAGCGCGCCTTTTCGCCCATTTTAATATATTCCTTATGCGGGTAGTGATAGGTGTAGCAGGTCAAAAGCTTCCGATAATTTTCCAAAGTCTCCAGAAAAAAATGCCCCATTTCCTCGGTTTCGGCGGTAATAAACTTAGCTTCCCTGACATAAGGCAAGCACTGTTCCGCCGCCCGGATGTTATCCGCGTACACCGCGAACATGGGTCCCGGTTCCACCTTTAACACCAAAGCCTCTTCAGCCTCAAACACAATGCTGCCCGCGCCCTTTTTCAGCACAAAATCCACCAAAACACGGCTTGGATAGTTACGGTGTATGAATGCTTGAACCTTTGTTTGTTCCATACATTCCCCTTGCGACTTTTTGAAAAGTGGGGAAGAAGCCTTGGCCTCCTCCCCTCCTTAAAAATGATGATATCGGTTGAATTTTGCGCCCGTTTATGGCTGGGCGCTGATGGTGGCGCGGATACGGCGAACACCGGCAGAGCTTGATTCTTCCTTCTGAATCTTAAAACTTCCAAGGTCGCCTGTGTTTTCGGCATGCGGGCCGCCGCAAATTTCCTTTGAGAAGCGGCCCATGGTATAGACCTTCACCTTTTCGCCATACTTGGATTCAAACAGGCCAATGGCGTTCTGCGCTTCAGCTTCGGCCACCGTCATTTCCTCAAAGGTAATGGGCGCCTTTTCCTGGATGGCCTGGTTGACCAGGCTTTCCACTTCATCCAGTTCTTCCTTGGTCATCTTGCGGCCAAAGGAAAAGTCAAAGCGCAGGCGCTCGGCGGTAATGTTGGAGCCTTTTTGATGCACGTCTTCACCCAGCACCTTGCGAAGGGCAGCGTGCAACAGGTGGGTTGCCGTATGCAGGCGGGTGGTTTGAACGCCGCCATCTGCAAGGCCGCCCTTAAAGCGCTGCTGTGCGCCGGCTTGGCTGGTTTCCTGGTGCTTTTTAAAGCGGCGGTCAAAGTCGTCCTTATCAACGGTGAGCCCTTGCTCTTTAGCCATTTCGACCGTCATTTCAAAGGGGAAACCGTAAGTATCATACAGCTTAAAGGCATCCCTGCCATTTAATACCGTCAAACCCTGCAAATATTCTTGCCCTGCCTTTTTAGCGCCTTCAAAGTCGCCTGATTCTTTGGATTCATTTAAAGCATCCATCAAAGGCTTCATGTCGGGCGAGGGGCGCAAGGTTTTTAGTAAAGCATCCGCGGCCTTTTCCTTTTCTTCCTTGGTTTGCGCCTTGCTGGTGGCAGACAAGAACTCATTCACGTTGTCTTTGGAGCGGTTCATCTGCTGCATCAGCTTTTCAAACATCTTGGTGCCCTGCTGCAAGGTGCGCTGGAAGCGCTGTTCTTCAAGGAGGAGCTGCTCCAAGACCAGGGCGCGGTTTTCTTCAAGCTCGGGGTAAGGTTCTTTATATTTATCGATGATGGTTTGGGCAATTTGCGAGGTAAAGCCTTCCTCTAAGCCTAAATCCATGCCGAAGCGCACCGCGCGGCGGATGAGGCGGCGCAATACATAGCCCTGGTCCACGTTGGACGGGGTCACGCCGCGGGGGTCGCCTAAAATAAACACGGCCGTTCTCAAATGGTCCGCGACGATGCGGAAAGCGCGCAGTTCCTTTTCAGGGGCGCCCTTATAGGTTTTGCCGGACAGCTTTTCAATGTGGCCGATAATGGGGGCGAAAATCTCCGTCTCGTACACCGAGGGGGCGCCGACAAGCGCGCACAGCGCGCGCTCAAGGCCCATGCCGGTATCCACGTTCTTTTGTTTCAGGGGTTCAAAGGTGCCGTCTTCCTTTTTGTTGTACTGCATGAACACGTCGTTGCAGATTTCAAGGTAGCGGCCGCAGGAGCAGGCGGGCGAACATTCAGGCGAGCAGGGTTCTTTGTCGGTCACCAGGAACATTTCGGTATCGGGACCGCAAGGACCGGTCAGGCCGGCAGGCCCCCACCAGTTATGGGCTTTGGGTAAAAAGAAAATCTGTTCTTCCTTCGCGCCACACTTTAGCCACAGGTCGTGGGATTCCATGTCGCGGGGGGCGTCTTCATCGCCTTCAAAGACGGAAAAAGCCAGCTTTTCAGGGTCAAGGCCCAGATATTCGGGGCTGGTTAAAAACTCCCAGCTCCACGGGATTTTTTCGGCCTTAAAGTAGTCGCCCAGCGACCAGTTGCCCATCATTTCAAAGAAAGTCAGGTGGCTGTCATCGCCCACATCGTCAATGTCGCCGGTGCGAATGCACTTTTGCACATTGGCAAGGCGCTTGCCTTCGGGGTGGCTTTGCCCCATCAGGTAGGGCACCAGCGGGTGCATGCCGGCAGTGGTAAACAAGACCGTCGGGTCGTTTTCCGGGATAATGGAAGCGGAAGGGATAATGGCATGGCCATGTTGTTTGTAGAAGTTCAGCCACATCTTGCGCAGCTGATCGGCAGTAAATTGTTTCATCTAAAATAACCTCGAATTCAAAAATCGTTCAATGTATTATACCCTAAATCGCCTTGTTTGTAAAAGATTCCTTGGCTTATACTATATCATTTTTAGAATAGCCTCTTTATCGCAGCGAATTTTTCTGTTTGGCAAAGCCTG
>CAYFTJ010000004.1:0-74471 GCA_964346155.1 uncultured Oscillospiraceae bacterium | reverse complement strand
TTCTCCCCTCTGAAAGGCACATGGCGCCCAGCTCCTGCCCCCGGGCAACGCCGGTCAGCACGGCGGCGGGGGCAAACAAGCGCGCGCTTACCGCCATTTTGGGCGGCTTTGGCGGCACGACGGTTACCATTGTCCTTGGCGCGATATTCACCAAGCTTTTTATGCTCGATGGCGGCGTGCTGCCCTACATTGTGCCCTTGCTTTCACAAAGCGGCATGCAGTTTAACATGAACGAATTGTTCTTGTGCACCATCTTTATCGGCAACGCTGGCGCGGTTATCGACCTTGCGATGGATATTGCCGCGGGCTGTACGGAAGTTATCACCCATGCCCCCGATATTTCGGCTAAAAAGCTGTTCATGTCCGGCATCACCATCGGACGGATGGATATCGGCACCATGTCCAACACCCTGGTCATGGGCTATGCCGGCGGCTTCCTGAGCATGCTTTTGTATTTCCACGCACAGGGTACGCCGCTGATTGATATCCTCAACTACCGCTTTGTGGTGGCGGAAATCATGGTCACGCTGGTTGGCTGTTTTGGCCTGATTAGCGCAGCGCCTTTGACCAGCTTTATTGCCGCCCGCCTGATGACAAAAAAGCCTATCAGGGAAAGCAAGTAAGCGTTACCCTTCAGGCTATGGATAATACTATGTTTGATTTTTTGAAGGTCCCTTACCCTTCTTTCAGTCTGTTTTTTCCAAACACCTGTGCCTCTTCCTTTTCAACATCGCTTAGCACCATGATATTCAAGCGCTCCGCCAGTTTCGCCGCCAGATCGCTTGGGTACTTGCGGGTAAACAGGATGGGGATACCCGCCCGGGCAGCCTTATAGAGAATTTCCGAACTAATGCGTCCTGTTATACCAAGGACGCTTTTTTCTAAATCAAAACCGGCCATAAAGGCCGCCGCCACCGCCTTGTCAAGGGCATTATGGCGCCCGATATCGTCGCGGATAACGCGCTGATTATCGCAGGCAATCAGTACCCTGTGCGTGCCATACAGGGAACGTTCCTGACACAGAAATTGACCTAGGGCCTTCATGTCTTGAAGGCTGGTAGTAAAGGGGCTACAAACCCGCGGCAAACTTTCGATGGCTTCGTTCAGGTCTTTTCCCTCCCGCAGAGGATAGGGCAGCTGTACGGCAATTTCATCGCCCATGTCAATCCGGCAGGGGCTTGCCGGACTATCCAGCTGCCCACGACTAAAAAGGATGCCCCGCACCAATTCTTCCAAATCTTGCGGCGTGCAGGACAAGGCGCTCTGCCTTTGGCCGTTTACTGTCCAGGCAATTAAAGCTTCATGCATCAGGTTCATAAAAAGGCTCCTTTATGGTAGGTTGCCATCATTATAGCACGAATACAAAGCCAGGAATATGTTTGGCGGGACAATTACTGCCCGATTTTTAAGCAGTTAGGAGGGACTATTTCCCCCCGGACCTGTAAAATAAAATGGCTGTTCTGGTCTTTTTCCGCTTGAAAGTCGCATGATATGTGCTATAATTTAGCTAACAAAATCCGAGCACATAGGACCCCAGCGGTCTTATGCGCCATTGGGTAAGGGGAGCAATTGCCTTGCCTGCCACTTGCAAAGGATATATGTTTTATTACCCGTAGTGTCACCGCACTACAAAAACGCAAGGAGGATTGTTATGGCTACAACCAAAAAAACGCCGCTGGGCCGTGATTTAACTCGCCGTCAATTTATGAAATTGACCGGCAAGGGTCTAGCCGGCGTCGCACTCTCTGGCAGTCTCTTGGACCTGATGGGATGCACCCTGGCACAGGCACAGGCCGGCCTGGTGGACACCGTCATCACCCCCGATTTCCTGCTGGTGGCCAACCGCGCCAAATGCACCGGTTGCCAGCGCTGCGAAGCCAACTGCACCCTGGTCAACGACGGCGACGTGCACCCTTACATGGCCCGTATCCGCGTTCGCCAAAACATGTACTTTGGCGCTGACGGTCCCAAGGAAGACCACCCCTACCAAGACGGCATTTATGGCAACTGGTTCTTTGCACCCGATACCTGCAAGCAGTGCGGCGACGCGCCCTGCATGAACGTCTGTCCTGTGAAGGCCATCTCTCCCGATCCCGTTACCGGCGCCCGTGTCATTGACGAAGAAAAGTGCATCGGCTGCGGCGCGTGCGTGCAGGCCTGCCCTTGGCATATGCCCCGCATTGATGTGGAAACCAAAAAATCAACCAAGTGTATTAACTGTGGCACCTGTGTTGCCGGCTGTCCCACCAGCGCGCTGCGCATGATTCCGTGGGAAGATGTAGCCGCTGCGCTATAAGGAGGTAAAATAATATGACTTACGGCTGGATGGGCAATTTGCTCCGCCTGAATCTGACGGACAAAACCTACAATGTTGAACCAAGCAAAAAGTATTTCAGCTATATTGGCGGTAAAGGCATTGCCAACCGCATTATCTATGATGAAGTACCCGCCGGCACCAAACCCGAAGATGTCGCCAACAAGATTGTCTTCGCTGTCGGCCCCAACACCGCATCAAGCGCCCCCACCAGCGGCCGCTTGACCATTTCCACCCTGTCCCCCTTCACCAAATTTAACGCCATCGTCGATGCGCACATGGGCGGCGACACCGCCACCCAGATGAAGTGCTGCGGCTATGACGCCGTCATCATCGAAGGCGCGAGCGATACCCCCGTATACATCTATGTGGAAGACGACAAGGTAGAATTCCGTGACGCTTCCCATCTGTGGGGCAAAACCACCACCATTACCACCAAGGAAATCACCAAGGAAACCGAAAACGGCACCAACGTAACCGCCATCGGTCCCGCCGGTGAAAATCTGGTCAACCTCTCCTGCGTTATCAACGGCATTGCCCACTGCGGCGGCGCCGGCCTTGGCAAAATTTTTGGCCAGAAAAAGCTGAAGGCCATCGCCTTCAACGGCAAAAAGGGCGTACAGCTGGCTGATCCCAAGCGTGTAAAGGAACTGAACGACTATGTCTTGAATGACCTGATCGGTTCCAACAACAACCACGTCGTTCCCACCGTTCCTCAGTCCTGGTCCGAATATGACAACCCCCGCTCCCGCTGGACCGGCCATCCCGGCCTGACCTGGGGCGCTGCCGAAGGCGGCCCGATTGACACCGGTGAATCGGCACCCGGCCAGCCCACCCTGGTTGGCTTCCGCTGCCAGAAGGCCATATTTGACTATGGCGCCGTTGCCGAAAAGTACACCGCCAAAATGACCGGCTGTACCTATTGTCCCATCCGCTGCTATGCCAGCTTGCAAGTACCGCAAATGGAAGAAAAATGGGGCGTTCCCGGCCGCCACGCCAATACCTGCCTTGGCAACAGGCGTGAATCCACCCTGTTCACCGCCTTCCAAGATGTCGAGGAAGAAGGCGACGGCAAGATGATGGCCATCCTCTATTCCGGCATCTTGGACGACGATATGGGCCTATGGGACAACTACGGCGAACTGGGCGCCACCCTCGCCTACTTCATGAAGGACGACTACAAGCTCATGAAGCAGATCCTCACCGAAGAAGAGTTTGCCGCCATCGACTGGACCAAGCGCGACACCGGCGACCTTACCTTCCTGAGCGACATTGTCGCCTGCCTCATCAACCCCGAACACAGCATGTATAATCTGGCGCAGGGCGCCTACTATGTGGACCAGAAATACCACGACATCTTAGGCGACGATTACCTGCACGCACAGTCCATCGCCCTGTGGGGTCCCTTGGGCGGCAAACGCCACCACGGCAACGAGTGCGCGGCCCAGGTCGGTATGCTCACCAACATCCCCTACAACCGCGACGGTATGTGCCACACCATCGTCAACATCACCGGCTCGGGCCTGCCCTATGACATCCAGCGCATGATCGTGGAAGATATCTTCGGCGTCGGCTGCCTTGACAAGCCCTCCAACTACACCCCCATGAACCAGGCCAAGGCCAAGTTCGCCAAGTTCGGTGTTGTCCGCCAGGTACTGCATGACTCCTTTACCCTGTGCAACTGGGTATGGCCCATGACCTTCAGCCCCCGCAAAGAACGCCAGTACAAAGGCGACCTGTCCGTTGAAGCCCAGTACATGAGCGCCGTCACCGGCGGAGACTGGACCGAAGAGCGCCTGGACGAAGCTGCCGAAAGGATTGTCCATCTGCAGCGCGCCATGACGGTCCTGCAGGCAGGCACCAACGACATGCGCAATGAGCATGACGTAATCTCCAACTTCATCTTCGACATGGACCCCGATAAGGCGGCTTTCACCGAAGGCACCGTGAAATTGGAACGCGAAGACTGGCAAACTGCCCTGACGATGTTCTACCGTGAATTTGGCTGGGACGAGAAGACCGGCTGCCCCACCCGCGCAACGCTTGAAAAGTTCAACCTCAAAGATGTTGCCGATGAACTGGAAGCCAAAGGTCTGCTTCCCGCGTAACAATGAGCGAACAAAACTTACTTGCCAATGCGCAGGCACTGTATAAGTGCCTGCGCGCCAATACAGAAAAAAGCCAGGTGACCGGGCGCAAGTGGCTGCTGAACCATCCTGTTGGCAACCTTTCCAGGGAAGATATGCAAGCGCTGCTTGACACCATCGGTTCTCTGGACGTGCCGACGGAGCTGCATACCATTTCCGTGGTCAAGGGACGCAAAGATACTTGGTACTACGACGAAAGCATCATGACCGTCCAGTACGCCAAAATCGCTTCCCTGATTGAAGAAAAGGACATCCTGCACACCATCGCCGTGGTGACCCGCAACGATTCTGCGCTGTATCCGCGGCCAAGCGAGTTTCAGAAATTCAAAAACCCGCCTTTCTACTTTACGGAGGATGAGCTTTTAGGCGCCCAAGCCCGCTTCACCCTGGACGAACAGTATGCCGATATCGGCGTCGTGCAGGCTTCCAACGGCGGCAAGGCCTTTTATTCCTCAAGATTTCTTTCACCTGTTTACGCACAGGCATTGATCGAAAAAATTATGGTGGATGATCCCGCCAATCCCTAACTATTTTTCTACAAAATGGCCGCAGTTTTGTGCGTAAAAGCCTAGACTGCGGCCATTTTTACCCTCAACAAACTTGCCAAAGTATGCTATAATGTGGCTATCAAGTAAAAGGAGCGGCTAGCGCAGATGTTTAACATTGGTTTTGGTGAAATCATCTTGATTTTGCTGGTCGCTTTTTTTATTGTGGGTCCCAAGGATTTGCCCAAAGTCGCCCGCGCCCTGGCTCGGTTCATCAAACAGATCAAAAAAATGTATGCCGAGTTTAAGGAAGCCATGGGCCTTGACGATGTGCTGGAAGACTTAAAGGATGCCGAGCGTGAAATCGCCACCCAAATGAAGGAGATTGACCCGCGGGTGGACCTAAAAAGTGCCCTGGATGATGCCCAAAAAAGCCTGAACGAGGCAAAACGTGACACAATGAAGAAAAACGAAAAACCAACGACAGATAAAAAGGAGAAATAATCATGCGTATTGGTGTAACTGAAATTTTACTTATTTTGGTACTGGCTCTGGTGCTCTTTGGCGGCAACAAGCTGGCCGGCGTAGGCAAGGCCCTTGGTCAAAGCATCCGTGAGTTCAAGAAGGAAGTCAAGCCGGACGAAGACGAAACAACAACTGAAGAAAAGAAATAAGCTCTGTGACACAAGAAGCAACAACGACGGACAAAAAGCAAAGCATCATCAGCCACATCATGGCCCTGCGCCGGGTGATCATCATATCGGTCGCGGCGGTTTTGATTGCTTTTGTGGTGCTTTTTTATGCCTTTTGTGACCCGCTGGTTACCTTTATCTTGAAACCCGTAACGGCCCGCGGAATTCCGGTGGTATCAACCGCCGTGTCCGACGCGCTGATTATGAAGTTTAAGGTATGCATGGTAGGCGCAATTGTGGTGGCTATGCCGGTTATTATCTGGCAGATTTGGTTTTTTATCGGCCCCGCGCTCTACCCGCATGAAAAACGGATATTCAAGGTACTGTTTTTCTTTGCCCTGCTCTTGTTTCTTATCGGCATCGTCTTTTGTTATACCGTTATCTTCCCCCTCACGGTTGATCTGTTTTGGGAAGCTGCCGAAGGCGTCGCCCAAAGCCTGTGGAACGTAAAGGAATACTTTAACTTCGTCCTGGCTTTTGTGTTGCCTTTTGGCGTGATGTTTGAAATGCCGGTGGTTATGTACATGATGGCCAGAAAAAACTGGATTACCTATGAGAGCGCAGCAAAGTCCCGCAAATTTGTTTTTTTGGGCCTTTCTGTTGCAGCCGCCATCTTAACGCCGCCTGATGTGATCAGTCAGCTCATGCTGCTATTGCCCATGGTGCTTTTGTACGAAATTTCACTGCAGCTTGTTCGCATGGTTACCAAGGCTAAAGCCCAATAAATATCCAGTTCTTTCTTAAAATATATTAAGGAATCGTAACCGGCTTATTCTTTCAGTCTTACCCAACTTGTCCGCATCGTAGGTCACAGGTTGGGTTTTATTTATAAAAGCACTTGGATTGGAGTAGATGAGCCGCCCACTTAAGTCACTGAAAGATTGTTCTGATAAATTAGCTGCTCTGTAAATGTTTTACAAGGAGAAAAAGCCTATGAGTGTCATTGAAATTAAAAATCTTACTAGAGATTATGGTGAAGGCAGAGGAATCTTTAACGTCTCTTTTCAGGTAAACAAAGGTGAGGTATTTGGTTTTCTCGGCCCCAACGGTGCCGGCAAAACAACAACCATCAGGCATCTGATGGGCTTTATTCAAAACCAGTCCGGCAACTGTACAATCAATGGGATGGATTGCTGGAAAGAAAGCGCGAAAATTCAGCGAACCCTGGGCTATATATCCGGCGAAATTCATTTTTTTGACGATATGACAGGGACGGAATTTTTAAATTTCGTATCGAAGTATAGAGGAGTTTTGAACGCTCAAAAGCAAAGGGATCTACTTGATCGCTTTGAACTGGACCCCAAGGGAAAAATCAAAAAGATGAGCAAGGGAATGAAGCAGAAACTGGGCATTGTGACCGCCTTCATGCACGACCCGGAGATTTTGATTTTGGACGAGCCCTCCAGCGGCCTTGACCCTTTGATGCAAAATCGCTTTGTTGAACTGATTGATGAGGAAAAAACAAAAGGAAAAACCATTCTTCTTTCCAGCCATATCTTTGAGGAGGTGGAGCGCACCTGCGACCGCATCGGCATTATCAGAAACGGAAAACTGGTGACCGTCGATTCGGTAGAGACGCTGCGGCAGCGCCATGTGCGCACCTATCACCTGACATTGAATACCCCGGAAGAAGCGGCATCTTTCGCCAAAGATTTTGACGGTGTCGCTTCGGGTGTAAATGTCTCAATTACTTCAAAGCAAAAGCTGGGAAGCATTTTCATGGATTATTATGGAGGGGTCAAGCATGATTAACAAAACGCTGTACCGGCGGGAAATGAAAAAAAGCATCAACATGCTGCTGTTTTTCATGGCTGTTCTTGCCATGTACGTGGTTATCATCGGCGGAATGTATGACCAAAAAACGATGAAGATGTTGGACAACTTCTATACCATCATGCCAGGGCTCATGGCGGCCGTGGGCATGAAGCCCGGCTCCACCACCCTATTAGGCTTTATGGTTTCGTACCTTTATGGAGCCATTCTAATCATTTTCCCGATAATCTATTCCATTTTGCGGGCAAACGACCTGATTGCAAAGTATGTGGATAACGGTTCCATGGCCGTGCTTTTAGCCGCGCCTGTTAAAAGAAGAACCATCGTAATCACACAGCTGGCAGTACTCCTAAGCGGAGTATGCCTTTTGATGCTCTATACCACCGTACTTGAACTAGTTGTGATCGGCTATAAGTATCCCCACGAACTGATGGTAGCTGACCTGCTCAAACTCAACCTGGGGCTGTTGTTTTTGCATCTTTTTATTGCAGGCATTTGCTTTTTATCTTCCTGCATCTTTTCACAGAGCAATTACAGCCTTGCATTTGGTGCAGGCCTCCCTACATTCATGTACATTTTGCAGATGCTTGCCAATATGGGCAAAAAGACTGAAGCAGTCAAATATTTTACTATTTTCACGCTCTATGATCCTTATGGCATTATAGCAAAAGAAGCGGGAGTTTTTTCCGGCCCTATCATCTTGTTTGTCGGGGCAATTGTTCTGTACATATTAAGCAGCGTGATCTTCTGCAAAAAAGATTTGTCGCTATAATCACTGGATCAAGAGCAACTTATTGACAAATTCCCATTTTTACTTGGGAACATAAGGGTTGGTTGACGAAAGCCTGCAAACCCTGATAGTCGAAAATCAAAAAGCCCCGCGTCAGCAGGGGCTTTGAGGTTTGGTGAATGGCTTAGCCTTCGATCAGTATGGTTTTCTTTTCGGGCAGTCTCTTTTCCTTCTTGGGAACAGTCAAATCAAGAACACCGTTTTCAAACTTGGCGCTGATATCTTCTTCGGTCAGCACATCGCCTACATAGAAGCTGCGCTGCATGGTGCCGCAGAAGCGTTCGCGGCGTATAAGCTTGCCTTCATCGTCCTTTTCTTCGTTGCTATCTTCACGGGTAGCGCTAATGCTCAGGTAACCGTTTTCAAGCGTCAAGTTAATATCGTCTTTGTTGAAGCCCGGCAGGTCTACGGCCAGCTCAAAGCGATCCTCATGCTCGGTTACATCGGTCCTCATAGTAGGGGCGGCATCCTTGCCGTACAAGCCACGGTTAAGCTGCCTGGTTCTTGGGAAGTTGAACCAATCATCAAACAAATTCTCTGAAAAAACACTGGGTAAAAACATCATAAAACCTCCTTTGTTTATCGTCTGTCAGTCAATCTACCTGTGAACACGGGATTTGGTTTTTTAATTGCCTACCATGTTCTACTTATATCATACCCTTTTTTAGCACTCTTAAGCATTGAGTGCTAAAAATTATTTATTTTTCTTCAACTTTTCCTGTTTTACAGGCCAAATTTGGAATTTTAACCCCTATTTATTCTACAAAAGACCGTTTTTATCTTGACAGGAGGTTTTGGGGGTGATATAATTCGCTCACGCGGTTGTGGCGGAATCGGCATACGCGCACGTTTGAGGGGCGTGTGGTTAACACCGTACGAGTTCAAGTCTCGTCAACCGCACCACAAACAAAAGCACCTGTGTGAAACATCATCAGGTGCTTTTTGCATGAATCAATATTCGTTAAAATTGGGGTTATGGGCAAAAAGTGTGTCTTTTCTAAACCTACTATATAAAAGCTTGCCTTATAAATTACATAAGGAATCCCGTTTTCCTTGTTATGAAAAACGGGATTCCGGTGTCTAAAATAGGAAAATCGTTCATTCTACACAAGCAATACCGATATACACTCCTTAGTAGCCAAGCGCCTTTCCGTCACGCCGTGGGTCGGCTCCTTTGCGGATGGTGCCGTCATCCATCACACACACGGCCTGAACACAAGGATAAATGAACCACTCTTCTACATACATCAACTGATGTCCCATTGCTTCAAGCTCTTCCTTTACATTTTCCGGTACTCGGGTTTCAAGTATAGTCGCCATCCCAGCTTCCAGTATACGAGGAGCATTAATAGCATCCTGAATATCCATACCATGGTCAATAACACACGTGATAGTCATCGCGACGCCTGGGATAATTAGCACGGCGCCCGGGGCGCCCAGACTCATGAAGGGTTTGCCGTTTTTCAAAACCAAGGTCGGGCTCATGGAAGATAAGGGTTTTTTACCAGGTTCGACTGCGTTAACCCCTTCAGCGCCTGCATTAAAGTCATCCATTTCATTGTTCATCAGGATACCGGTACCCTCCGCAACGACACCTGATGCAAATACTCCATTAACGGTTTTGGTCACTGCAACCATGTTGCCTTCTTTATCAATGATAGAGTAGCTGGTGGTTTGCTCGGATTCGTACTCCCATGGATTACCTTCAACATACTGTTGCGCCGCGGTCATATCAACCTTATCTGCTAATGTTAAGTCTCGATTATCAATCCGGTTCTCCATCGATTGCATCTCCTTTTTTTAAGCTTTCCCAATAAGCATTGCCTTGCATGTAAGCAAAATCTTTTTCATCGGTAAAGCTGCTGATTAAATCGGCCTTGACACGCTCCACAAATGCAGGTTCCACAGGTTTTTGGGGTAGATGAGCATATAGTGGCGACTGGATAAAAGCAGTTAAGGAATGGATATTTTCAATCAGCTGCCGCATCAATCGCTCGGTTTCCTCCGCATTTTTCTCATGAACAGCAACGTCAAGGAAAGGCGCGTGCTGCCGGTAAAGGCCCATATCAAACAATTCCGCCATACCGCTTTGCATCTTAGCAAGCTTTCTTGTCATCTTTGGGTCGCCAGCTTTTAGGTAAAGCGCGCCAAGAGCGCTTAAGGTCATATCCAGACGGTAGAAACCCGAAAGCAGCAGGTTTTCATAAATAACGCAGGCTTCTTCTTTTCTTCCTGTTTTTTGGTAGATATCCGCCAGCTTACTCTGTTTCGCCCATCCCTCCTCAGGAAAGTAAGAAAGGTATTCTTCCGCCTTCTCATACTCCTCTTTCTTTAAATAATATTGATACAGGGAATTGGCCGCCATTTTTTTGATGGAAGGGTTGTCCGACTCCAACGCCCTGCGGTACCAGCGGCACAGGGCCTCGTCGTACTGTTCGCTGTTTTCTACTTCGTGCATCAATCGCCAGGCATCCAGCACGCTTGCCGCTTGCCAAATCAGGCTTTCACAGGCAGGATATTCCAAGATTTTTTTCTCCGCCAGGGAAAAGGCGGCAGCAAAGCCTTCCTCTTTTAGCGTTTGGTGAAGCTCGCGCATAAAGGCATCCACCTCTATTTTACTTAAACTAACCTTGTAGGAAAGCAAGGTATCAGTTGAAATGCCAAGCAGGCGGCTAATGGGCGCAAGCAGGCTGATGTCGGGCAGGGTATTGTTGTTTTCCCACTTATTGACAGCAGGGGTGGTAACGCCAAGGCGCCCTGCCACTTCTTCCTGGGTTAAACCCAACTCTTTACGATATTTTCGGATGGTCTCTCCAATGGTCATGTTTCTTTTCCTCCAGTTCAATTTTCAGCCGGCTTTAACTGTATTGTAAGCATAAAGTAGCCAATTGTCTATTGAACCTTCTTTAAGTATTAAGCAAAATAATTTCTTATGAGGAAAGTTCTTTTGCTTTCCTGATAAAATAGAAATTCGCCCAAATCCGACGGCTTCGCGTTTTACCGGATGAGTTTAATCTCAGTATTTGCATACATCAATGCAAGGCGCCGTCTCATCTTCTAAAGAGGTTCTATCAAAATAGATTACAATTGGCAAGGATTAGCTTAGCCCGTCCATTCTCACACTTGCCACCACCCCGAAAATATGGTAGAATAGTCTCCGTAAAATCATTCTGCTATTGCATGAAAAAATAGATTTTGGGGGTATAACATGGCTGAATATGTATCTAGTGAAATTCGTAACATCGCCTTCATGGGGCATGGCGCTGAGGGGAAAACCACGTTGACCGAGGCAATCCTACACGCCGCCGGGCATATCGATAGGCTGGGCAAGGTGGAAGACGGTTCCACCGTGACCGACTACGATCCGGAAGAACACAAACGTGGCATCTCTATCAGCGCGTCCGTAGCACCCGTTGAATGGGGGGGAACCAAAGTAAACATCGTCGACTGTCCCGGCTACTTTGATTTTGTGGGCGAAGCAATTGGCGCCCTTCGGGTAGTTGATACGGTCGGTATCGTTGTAAACGGCGTAAACGGCATGTCCGTCGGTGCCGAAAAGGCCTGGAAAATGGCCGTTGACAACAACGTTGCCCGCATGTTCATCGTCAATCAGATGGACAGGGACCACGCCAACTTTAAAAAAGTACTGGACGATTTGCGCGGGCGCTATGGCAACAGCGTTGTGCCGGTGATTATCCCCATTGGCTATGGCCCCGAGTTCAAGGGCGTAGTGAACATCCTTGAAAAAGTGGCGTTTGAAGGCTCAGGTAAAAACCTCAAAGAAGTGCCTATTCCGGAAAGCCTCAACGATGTCATCGCCCAATACACTGAAGAAATTACCGAAGCCGCCGCCGAAAACGACGACGAGCTCATCGAAAAATACTTTGACCAGGGCTTCCTGTCCGATGAAGAAATCGTTCAGGGCTTCCTGCAGGGCATGGCTGCCGGCACCATCGTGCCTGTGGTCGCCGTTTCCGCCACCCAGGGTATCGGTGTTTCCAGCCTCATGCGGCTGATTAAAAAGTACATTAACAGCCCCGAAGGCAACAAAGCCCAGGGCACCAATCCCAAGACAGAAGAAGCGGTCGAGCGTGTCTGCCAAAATTCGGATCCTTTCAGCGCCTTTGTGTTTAAGACCATTTCCGACCCCTTTGTCGGTAAGCTCAGCCTGTTTAAGGTCAAGAGCGGCTCTATTACCCCGCAAACAACCCTGTACAATGCCTCCAAGGACAAGCAGGAAAAATCGGGCGGCCTGTTCATTCTGCGCGGCAAGAAGCAGATTTCCGTACCGTCCCTGAATGCCGGCGATATCGGCGCTCTTTCCAAGCTGACCGTGACCGCCACCGGCGATACCTTGTGTGACCCTGCAAACCCGGTCGTCTATCCTGCCATTAATTACCCCGCACCCGGCTTCTCAAAGGCTGTGTATGCCGCCAAGCAGGGTGAGGAAGACAAGGTCTTTACCGGCCTTAACCGGCTGCTTGAAGAAGACCCCTCCTTGCGCTTTGAAAAAAACGCCGAAACTTCCGAAACCGTGATTTCGGGCCAGGGCGAACTGCATATCGATATTACCACCGCCAAGCTGCAATCCAAGTTCGGCGCCACCGCCGAGCTTCGCGACCCCCGCATCCCCTACCGTGAGACCATCCGCAAGACCGTGTCCTGCCAGGGCCGTCATAAAAAGCAAACGGGCGGTCACGGACAGTTCGGTGATGTATGGATTGAATTTAGCCCCATTGGCGATACCAACATCGAGTTTGAGTTTGTTGACGCGGTTGTCGGCGGCGCAGTCCCCCGCAACTTCATCCCCGCGGTTGAAAAGGGCCTGCGGGAAAACATCGTCAAAGGTGTTTTGGCCGGCTATCCCATGGTCGGTCTGCGCGCCAAGCTCTATGACGGTAGCTCCCACTCCGTAGACTCTTCCGAAATGGCCTTTAAAACCGCCGCCCGCATCGCCTACAAAAAAGGCTGCTCCGAAGCTTCTCCCGTGCTGCTGGAGCCCATCCTGTCGGTTGAAGTACTGGTTCCCGACGAGTACATGGGCGATGTCATGGGCGATGTATCCAAGCGCCGCGGCCGCATCATGGGCATGAACCAGGTGGACGGGCAGCAGCAAGTGCTTGCCGAAGTACCCATGAGTGAAATGGTCAAGTACGCTACCGACCTAAGGAGTATGACCCAGGCAAGGGGCTCGTTTACCACCGCCTTTGCGCGCTACGAAGAAGTTCCTGCCGAAGTGGCACAGAAAATTATCGACAGCGCCGAAAAAGTCGAAGACGACGAGGATTAATCTTTCTTTACTTGACAGAGCCGCAGCATTTATGGGTGCTGCGGCTTTTGCTTTAAAACAACGAAAGAACAGCCCTATTCTGCCGATAAATTGACAAAGTTTCATTAAGCCCCCTATAATGAAACAATCTTTGAAGGAGGTTATTCCATGCCCTTTACACCCGAACAGCCAAAATACAAGTCCCTGCTTTCTCTGTATGAAACGCAAGAAGCTATCGGACTGATTAAAAGCACATTTGAGCAAGCGCTATCCAAGGCCCTGCATTTGAAAAGGGTGTCCGCGCCCTTGTTCGTAGAAACCTCCTCGGGCCTTAACGACGACTTAAGCGGTGTTGAGCGTCCCGTTCGCTTTGATGTTAAGGACGGCAACGCCCAATTGGATGTGGTGCACTCCCTTGCCAAGTGGAAGCGCGTGGCCCTTAAAAAATACAATTTCCCCGTAGGCGAAGGCCTGTATACCGATATGGATGCCATCCGCCGGGATGAAACCATGGACCCTCTTCACTCCATTTATGTGGACCAGTGGGATTGGGAAAAGGTCATCACCCAACCCCAGCGCACCATGGCCACCCTCAAAGACGCCATGCAGCGCATCATCACCGCCATTGGCATTACCAACGATATGCTCAAGTGGCGCTTTCCCCAGCTGTCTACCACCATTGAGCGGGAGGCCACCTTTATTACCTCTCAGGAACTGGAAGACCTTTACCCCGACAAAACCCCCAAGGAACGGGAACACCTATTTACCAAAGAGCACCGCTCGGCCTGTATCTTACAAATTGGCGATAAGCTAAAATCGGGCCAGCCCCACGATACCCGCGCCCCCGACTATGACGACTGGGCGCTCAACGGCGACATTTTCCTCTGGGATGAAACCATCCAAACGGCGGTTGAAATCAGCTCCATGGGTATCCGAGTCAGCCCCCAGAGCTTAAAAAGTCAGCTGGAAAAATCGGGCTGTCAGTACAGGGAGGCCTTCCCCTACCATCAGGCGCTACTCAACGGCGAACTGCCTTACACCATCGGCGGCGGTATCGGCCAAAGCCGCATGTGCATGGTGCTACTCGAAAAGCGGCACATCGGCGAAGTGCAGTCTTCCTACTGGAACGAGGCGACAAAAACCGCCTGCGACCAAAGCGGCATTTTCTTACTATAAGGAGACACCATGATTCAAGATATTTTTGGCAGCCTGGTCTTTAACGAACAGGTCATGCGCGCCAGACTGCCCAAGGAAACCTTTAGGGCCCTTGCCCAAACCCGAAAGACAGGCAAGCCCTTGTCCGAAGAGGTGGCCGACGTGGTCGCCAACGCCATGAAAGATTGGGCGGTTGAAAAAGGCTGCACCCACTTTACCCACTGGTTTCAGCCGCTAACGGGCGTAACGGCCGAAAAACACGAGGCCTTTTTAAACCCCGACGGTAATGGCCGGGTGATGATGGATTTTTGCGGCAAGGAACTGGTGCGCGGCGAGCCCGACGCTTCCAGCCTGCCTTCCGGCGGCCTTCGGGTCACCTTTGAAGCCCGCGGCTACACCGGCTGGGACCCCACAAGCTATGCCTTCATTAAAGGAAATACCTTATATATTCCTTCAGTATTCATCTCCTACTCAGGCGAAGCACTGGATAAAAAAACGCCCCTTCTTCGCTCCATGGACGAGATTAACCGCCAAAGCCTGCGCATCCTGCGCCTGTTTCAAAACAGGGACGTCAAGCGTGTTTTTCCCACCCTGGGAGCAGAGCAAGAGTTTTTCCTGATCGACCAGGAGATGTATGACAGGCGCCCCGACCTGAAAGTTTCGGGCCGCACATTGTTTGGCGCGCCGCCCGTCAAGGGGCAGGAATTAAGCGACCATTACTTTGGCTCCATTCAAAAAAGAGTCAAAGCCTTTAGCCAAGCGCTCAACCAGGAGCTTTGGAAACTGGGCATCCCCTGCCGTACCGAGCACAACGAAACGGCGCCCGCCCAGCACGAAATTGCCCCCGTGTATGAAGACGCCAATACAGCCACCGACCACAACCAGCTGATGATGGACCTGCTTAAAAAGACCGCCCAAGACCACGGCATGGTCTGTTTGCTGCACGAAAAGCCTTTCCAAGGCATCAGCGGCTCAGGCAAACACAACAACTGGAGCCTGTCTACCGACACCGGCTACAACCTGCTTGAGCCGGGCGAAACCCCGCAGGAAGACGCGCAGTTCCTTATTTTTCTCTGCGCTGTCATCAAAGCGGTGGACGAACACCAGGACTTGCTGCGTCTGTCCGTTGCCACCGCTTCAAACGACTGGCGCCTGGGCGGCTACGAAGCGCCGCCTGCCATCATTTCTATTTTCTTGGGTGAAGAACTGACAGGCGTTTTGGAAGCGCTTGAAAACCACAATACCTATGTGAAAGAAAGCACGGGCGGCATGAGCGTAGGCGTTCACATGCTGCCCCGCATTCCCAAGGATTCTTCCGACAGAAACCGCACCACGCCCTTTGCCTTTTCGGGCAACAAGTTTGAGTTCCGCTCCCTGGGCTCATCCTCTTCCACCGCTACGCCCAACATTGTTTTAAACACCATCGTCGCCGACGCGCTGTGCGGTTTTGCGGATATTTTGGAAAAGGCCGAATCCTTCCAGACAGCCTGTCAAAACTTGATCGTTGATACCATCAAAAAACATAAGCGCATCATTTTTAACGGCAACGCTTACTCAAAAGAATGGGTTGAAGAAGCCAGGGAAAGGGGCCTTTTGAACCTCGCTTCCGTCCCTGATTGCCTGCCGTATCTGACAACAGAAAAAAACCTCGCCCTGTTCCAAAAGTACAAGATACTTTGTCCGGGCGAACTCTATAGCAGGCAAGAAGTGCTGGCTGAAAACTACATCAACACCATCGCCATTGAAGGGCGCAGCATGCTGGATATCGCCCGAAGGGACCTTTTGCCCGCCATGTTAAAACAGCTGGACATTCTGTGTACGGCAAGCTATCACAAGAAGGCCATCATTGGCAAAGACGGCTCTGAAATGAAAACCATAGCCACCTTAAATGAACTGTATGAAGGCATGCACCTATCCATCGAGCTGCTGGAGCGAGCCCTGAAGATCGCGGACAGCACCCAGGGCTCCATTGACAAGACACTGGTCTACCGCAAGCAGGTACTGCCCGAAATGAATCAGATGCGCGCCATTGCCGATAAGGCGGAAGT
Source organism: uncultured Oscillospiraceae bacterium (assembly GCA_964346155.1). Taxonomy (GTDB): domain Bacteria; phylum Bacillota; class Clostridia; order Christensenellales; family Aristaeellaceae; genus DTU024. The sequence continues at coordinate 57,798 of CAYFTJ010000004.1, read as the reverse complement.
TATCTGCGAACGCAGCCTGTGGCCGCTGCCATCCTATGGTGAAATTCTGGAAAGCGTATAAAGTTTTCAAGCCAAAAAGCGCCGACCAAAATGGTCAGCGCTTTTTGTATACCCATCATTCCCGGTCTTCTTCGGGCGGCAGCATGTCTTCCGCAGTGCTGATTTCATGCATGGGATCGGCAAGTTCCTCTTTTGTTTCAGGCCGCTGGCCGATGGTGACCGGCACGTCCAGCCCAATGGCGCCCGAAGGCAGAATAAACACCGTACCGCTTCCCTGGTCACTTAAGTTTAAGGTGTCATGAACAAGCTGGGCCATCTTGTCGGTAATGCGGGCATCCACCAACCAAAGAACGATCTCCTTTTCCTTTTGTATTTCAAAGCTAAACAGATGCATGTGCTGTCCCCCGCTGCCGCGGCCGCGCAAAATGGTAGCGCCCCGCGCGCCCACTGACCTGGCCAAAGCAACGGCTTCGTCCGCCAGACCGCGATTTAAAACAGCGAGCACACAGTCATACTCTTTGACCTTGCCCTCAATATGGGAAGAAACGGAAGGAATCTGAGATGGTAGTTGTGGCACTTTAGCCTCCTTATGGCGGAAAACCGCGCCTAAAATCATAATCGATAAAACGGGAGCCATGGCAACCATGGCAATCACGCCAAAGCCATCCACCATGACATTGGCGGTGGGGATTTCCATGGCGGCGCCCTGCGCAAATGCCAGCACAAAGGTTGCGGTCATGGGGCCGGAAGCCACGCCCCCGGCATCGTAGGCAATGCCTACAAACACAGGATCAGCTTTAAACGATAGGATAACGCCGAGCAAAAAGCCGGGCAAAAGAAAATACCATAACTTAATGGACGGCACCATGATGCGCAGCATACTGCTGCAAATGGCAAGCGCTACCCCGATGGACAGGGTCAGCCGTATCATCTTCACGGGTATACGTCCGCCGGTTACATCTTCAATCTGGTGCCCAAGGACGATAACGGCCGGCTCCATCAGCACCACGATAGCTCCAAGAGATAAGCCAACAACAGGCAAAAGCCAGAAGTATTTACCGGCAATTCTTGCTCCTATGAGCTTGCCCATATCCATAAAACCGGAGTTGACGCCCGTTAAAAACAGCGCCAAACCAAAGACGGTATAGACAATTCCTTTAATAATGCCCATGATTTCACGCTTGGGCGCCTTAAAGTGCAGGAAATTCAAAAAGAAAAACAGGGCACAAAGAGGAGCCAAAGCAATCACGGCGTTTAACAATTCATGAGGAAAGAGCTCGATAGTGCTCAGGGTTTCCGTTTGCGCCGGCATACCGACAATATTTCTTTGCCCTGTAACAATGCTCATGAGCATCAGAGCATACATAGGCCCTGCCGACATCACGCCTACCATGCCAAAGGCATCGTCTTCGACTGTCTTGCCGCCCTTAACCTGTGACAAGCCTGCAGACAGGGCCAGAATAAAAGGCGTGGTCAAGGCGCCGGTGGTGGCGCCGGAAGAGTCAAAGGAAATGGCCAAAAATTCTTCAGACACAAAATAAGATAAAATCAGAATGCCCGCATAGGCAAGCGCCATAAACAAGGCATAGCTCATTTTACCGCTTAATAGACGGATGGTGCCAAAGGCAATCAGAACGCCCACGCCTACGGACACCAAAAACACCATTACCCGGCCGGAAATGGCGCCGCCCGAAGCCGCCTCAACTTGCGCGCCCAAGATTTGCAGGTCGGGCTCGGCAACGGTGACCAAAAGCCCCATCACAAAAGCAAGCAGGGCTATTCGCCAAATGGATTTGGACATGGCAACCTCCGTTGCCATATGGGTGCCAATGGGGGTCATGGCCAAGTCAACTCCCAACAGGAAAACGCCCAGCCCCACCAACAGCAAAACAGCGCCGATCAAAAAGTTTCGGAGGGTTACGCTGTCTGCCTTCACAAGGGTAAAAGAAAGCACCAAAACCAGAACCACCACCGGCAAGAGGGAGCTTAACACTTCTTCCATTTTACGGCGCAATAAGTTCACGTAGCGTTCCTTTCCTGTAAGCGTTCTTCATACAGCCCTAGCGTCTGGGTTACCGGCAAGGCAAAAAGAATGCCGGAACCTTTGCGCTCAAGCTGCATTTTGGTATAGATATTGTCCCTGATGGCGGTTGCATTTTCCCGCCTGGTCACAATCATGACAATTTCTTTTTGAGGCTCTATCACCAGCGGAAAATAAAAATCCTGAGGCACCCCGGCCCCATGGGCATGAATAATGGTGCCGCCCCTTGCGCCCGCTTGACGGGCATGGACCATGCACTCGTGCCCAAGGCCCTTTTCGACCACCGTTAGCAAACACACATAGGGCGCGTCTTCATTTCGGTCAAAGGGACGATGTGTGCCCGTTTCGGGGTGAAACTGCCTGTAAGGAACCGAAAAGGCGATGCCCTTATAGCGTTTGTGCATCTGAAAGCGCTGCCTGAGTACTGTGTACAAATTGTTACGCAATTCATCAGGAATGGCAATCAATAATACTTCTTTTTTTGTTTTACTAATGCCAAGCCAATTGGCCCAGCGGGAAGGAACGGTACCTTCGCCTAAAAAAACAGTGCCCCGGCGGGCGCCCAAGTGCTGCACCACTTGCAGCAGCTGGTTCGCGTTTCCGCGGTCCACAATAACAAATACGCAAGTTCCTACTGCCATTCAATTTCCTTCCATACGCCCACAGACAAGTTAAGGATAAAACAACCAAATAGATGCCGGCAGGCGTAAGCTTTTACTAATTTATTTTAACACAATTTAACCTTTAGGACAAGGTTGAAAAAGGCCTTTCCCCTCTACCCCCGCCTTACCATCCTCACACGGGGAATACCTGCCTCCAAAAACTCCTCGGAGGTTGGAACAAAGCCCAGCTTTTCATAAAAACCTATGGCATAAGCTTGCGCGTCAAGGCTGATGGTGTCGGCGCCAAAAAACTCTTTAGCAACCTCTATACCTTCGTTTACGATACGCGCGCCAAGACCCAGACCCCGTTTTTTGGCAATGATGCGGCTGAGGCCGGCTGTCTCAAACTTGGCGCCGGCCTTTAGCACCCGAACATAAGCCTGAATGCCTTCATCGTCCTTTAGATATACATGAACGGCTTCCCTGTCTAGACCGTCAATTTCGCGGTAAGCACATTTTTGTTCTGCCACAAAAACATTAACACGCAGTTTCAATATTTCATACAGCTCATCCACCGTCAGTTGGTGGAAGGTTTTAACGATACATTCCATTTTGCACCTCCCTATGGTGTTTTAAGCATTATAGCAGAGAAATATGATTGAAAGAAAGCGCGTTTCATAGTAAAGTAAGGTATCTTGTGGTTTCTCTCCTTCGCCCTTCCCCTAAGCCTTTTGTTGGGCGCCTGGCTGCTGACAGCCGTTTGCCTGTACCGGTATATCAGGGGGCGCAGACTTTATATTACAGGCGGGCTGCTGCTTGGTCTTGGCGGTATCCTGATGCTGATAGAATTTTTCCAACACCTGACCTTTAAGACATCCATGTTTGTATGGTCGCTGTATGCCGTGAGCGCGTTATCGTTGATGGGGCTCTTTTTCATCCTTGCGGCCCTCATCCCGCCGCTGAAAAGCTACATGGAGAGAAAATATTTTATCTAAAAACAATCAGCCCTTGCTGCTTGCAGGGGCTGATTTGTTGAGAAATGAATCTTATACTTTGTGGATGCTAACGGTAGCGGCAAGTCCGTTAATGTCAAGCTCCTGGGTGAATCCCTCGCCTTCCTTGCATAAGTCAAAGGCAAAGTGTTCGGCCAAGGCCACACCCTTGACGCTTTCAACCCAGGGCGCAAGGGCTTTTTGAAGGGTCTCTTCCGCTTGGCAGGTAACGCAGATACGGTCGGTCACGTCAAAACCAGCATCCTTGCGCATGTTTTGCAGCTTGCTAATAAGCTCCCGCGCATAGCCTTCGTTAATCAGGTCTTCGGTCAGCTTGGTATCAAGCGCCACCGTTACGCCCCGGTCACTTTGAGCAACCAGGCCTTCTTTCTGGATGGTTTCGATAAGCACATCGTCTTTTGATAGGCGCACTTCCTGCCCATCTACCACAAGCACCAAGTCTTCGCCCTTATCAAAGCCGGCTACGGCGCTGTCGCCATCGGCCTCGCTTAAGGCTTTAGAAATCTTGCCAAGAAGCTTTCCGTATTTGGGGCCAAGGGTGCGAAGCTGGGGCTTTAATTTATAGCTGTTGAGGGCACTGGCGTCGCTGACAAATTCCACCGCCTTGACGTTCAATTCGTCTTTGGCAAGAGCAGCGTACTCCTCGTCAAACTGAGCGCCGCTGACCAGCATACGGCTAAGCGGCTGGCGCACCTTCAGGTTGGCAAGGTTGCGGCAGGCCCGGCCCAGCTGGACTACTTCCACCAAGGCGGCCATTTGCTTTTCAACATCGGCGTCCAGGTATTTTTCCTCCACCACAGGGAAGTCGCACAGGTGCACAGACTCAGGCGCGTCTTTATCCACGGTACGCACCACGTTTTGATAAATGGCTTCGGCCATGAAAGGCGTCATGGGCGCCGTCAGCAGCGACAGGGTTTTGATCACGTGTGCCAGGGTAGCAAAGGCAGCCTCCTTATCCTTGGTCATGCCCTTGCCCCAGAAGCGCTCACGGCCACGGCGCACATACCAGTTGGAAAGGTCATCCACCATGCTTTGCAGGGCAGCTGCCGCTTCGGGGAAGCGGATATCGGCGATGTACGCGTCCACCAGCTTAACGGTCGTGTTCAAGCGGCTTAAAATCCACCTGTCCATAAGGGTGAGTTCCGCCTTTTCAAGGGGATGGTTGACAGGGTTAAACTTATCAATATCCGCATAGAGAATATAGAAAGCATAGGTGTTCCACAGGGTGGACATGTACTTGCGCTGGCCTTCCACCACAGCTTCGGGATAGAAGCGGCTGGGCAGCCATGGAGCGCCGGCGGTGTAGAAATACCAGCGGGCGGCATCGGCGCCCTGGTTGTTTAACACATCCCAGGGGTCTACCACGTTACCAAGGTGCTTGGACATTTTGCGCCCGTCTTTATCCTGCACGTGGCCAAGAACCAAACATTGGTTGTATGGCGACCTGTCAAACACGGCGGTACCGATGGCAAGCAGCGAATAGAACCAGCCGCGGGTTTGGTCCACCGCTTCGCTGATAAAGTCGGCCGGAAAGCGGCTTTCGAACTTCTCTTTGTTTTCAAAGGGGTAGTGCCACTGGGCAAAGGGCATGGAGCCCGAATCGTACCAGCAGTCGATCACCTCGCTTACCCTGTGCATTTTGCCAGAGCACTTGGGGCACTTTAAGACTACTCTATCAATCCACGGGCGGTGCAGCTCGGGCAAGTCGCAGCAACCATCGGCCATATCAATCACTTCCTGCTTGGAGCCAATCACGTGCTGGTGGTCGCAATCATCGCAAATCCATACAGGCAGGGGGGTACCCCAGTAACGCTCACGGGAAAGCGCCCAGTCGGTGACAGCGCCAACAAAGTTGCCCATGCGCCCTTCACGGATGTTCGGGGGGCGCCAGTCAATACCGCGGTTGTATTCAACCAATTCATCCCGTAAAGCAGTCATGCGGATGAACCAGCCCCCGCGGGCATAGTAAACAAGCGGCGTCGCGCAGCGCCAGCAGTGGGGGTAATTATGGGTATACAGTTCTTTTTTTAGAAGCAAACCGCGCTCAGAAAGGTCATTTAAAATAACAGGGTCGGCATCCTTGATGTACATGCCGGCATAGTCGGAGCCTTCCACAAAGTTACCTTCGGTGTTCACAAGCTGCACAAAAGGCAGATTGTTTTCCCGGCCAAGGCGTGCGTCGTCTTCACCAAAGGCGGGGGCAATGTGAACGATGCCCGTACCGTCCGTCAGGGTAACGTAGTGGTCACTTACCACATACCAGCCCTTTTCCCTGGGCTTTGACACAACGGTAAACATGGGCTCATATTCAAGGCCTTCAAGGTCTTTTCCCTTGACCGTTTCAAGGGGAGTAATGGATGCGTAATCATCGCCCGTCACTTGGCTAACAAGCGCTTTTGCCATCAGGCAGGTTTGTCCGTTCCAGGTAAACCAGAGGTAGTCTTCATCAGGGTTGACGCACAGGGCGACGTTGCTTGGCAGCGTCCAGGGCGTGGTGGTCCAGGCAAGCAGGTAGGTGTTTTCCTTGTCTTTTACCTTAAAGCGCACATAGGCGGAATACTCTTCCACCTCTTGATAGCCCTGAGCCACTTCGTGGCTTGACAGCGCCGTGCCGCAGCGGGGGCAGAAAGGCACCACCTTGTGGCCTTTATAAAGTAAGCCCTTATCGGCAATCTGCTTTAGGCTCCACCAGACGCTTTCGATGTAGTTATCATGGTAAGTAACATAAGGGTGCTCCATATCCAGCCAGAAGCCTACCCGCTCGCTCATGTCTTCCCATTCATTCAAGTAGTTCCAAACGCTTTTTTTACACTCGTGAATGAAAGGCTCGATGCCAAACTTTTCAATTTCCGGCTTGCCATTGATGCCAAGGCGTTTTTCCACTTCCAGTTCAACCGGCAGGCCGTGGGTATCCCAGCCGGCGATGCGAAGAACGCTCTTCCCTTTCATGGTATGGTATCTTGGCAAAAGGTCTTTCATAACCCTGGTTAATACGTGCCCGATGTGCGGCAGCCCGTTGGCCGTAGGCGGCCCGTCATAAAAGGTATAGGGCGGGCAACCATCCCGCAAAGTGAAAGACTTTTTGATGATGTCGTTGTCTTTCCAAAACTTGGCGATCTCCTTTTCACGCCCCACGAAGTTCATGTCTGTTGTGACTTTTTGATACATTACTTTCCTCCAATAAAAAACCGCCCCCTCATGGGACGGAAATTCCGCGGTACCACCCAAGTTGGCGCGCAAAGCGCCCTACTTTACGCCTATAACGCAGGCCTGCGCGGGTTTTCCCGATGCTCCAAGGTGATCCGATCTATGTCTTGCCGCCGGGCTTGCACCCTCCCCGGCTCGCTTTGGACATTAAAACAAAGACCCGTCCTCTTCAACGCCCGCTTATCATATCATTTTTATGAAAGAAAGGCAAGAAAAGAATATACTCTCCTTGCCTTTTCCAATCTTTCCGCAAAAAACGGGCGCCCGTCTTTACAGGTATCCGTTTTGCTTCAAATACTCCACCGACTGATGAAGCGCCGCCTTGGTCTTGGTTTCCAAAACCACGGTAGCATTTGCGCTTTGCGCCATTTGTAGGCGCTCTTCAAGGGGGATTTCGCCGCTGCCAAGCGCCTGGTGGTTGGTCTTGTCCCAGCCATCGTGCAGGTGCATGTGGCACAGCTTGTTCAGGTGTTTTTGAAAGAAAGGCAAATCTTTATTGCCGGTGGCGTGGTCATGGCCCACATCCAGCGTCAGGCCAAATACCGGGCTTTCAAGCAGCGTTTCGATGGCCACAAGCTCATAGTCTTCCCAGCCGTCGGTGTTCTCAATGGCGATGCGCACCTTGTCCCCCGCGTGCTTTTCGCATACGGAACGGAAGTTTAAAACGCTCTTTTCAAACTCCTTGGGATATTCCTGGTAGATATAGTGTTTACCCGAAGGCAAGGTCACGATATTTCCCCTTGGGATATGGATGTTGATTACAAGAATGCCTACCTCTTTTGCAAGGGCCAGCGCCTCCAGCATGGTTTGGATGTACGCCTTGCTCACATGGGGGTTAAAATCAAAAGGATCAAAGCGGTCGTCCAGGTGCAGAGAGTAAAAGATTTGGTGCTTCTCCGCAAGCGCTTTAAGCCTATCCGCTTGCAAGCTTCCAAGCAGGCACTGGGGAAAGTTGCTGTTCAGCTCCACAAAGTGAAGGCCTTCCTGCACGCACAGGGAGACAGCGTCCTCCACCGTAGGGTTTTCCAGCAAGTAGGTGGTACCAAATCTCAGTTTTCGGTTTGAATGTTCCATCCTCAATCCTTCTGGATAACCCGTACCTTTAAAATATCATCCTGGTTGCTCAGCTGCATAGCAAAATCCCGCTCCATGGACTGTTCCACATCAAATAAGGCGCAGGCGACACGACCGCGGCTGGCGGAAATCATCTGCTCAATGTTGAAGTTATAGCTGCTGAACAGGGTAGTGATTTTCGAGATAATGCCCGGCACATTGTTGTGCAGCACCACAACGCGCGTAGGCGACTTGAGGCTGCCCAGGGAAACGGCCGGAAAGTTGACGGAGTTGGCGATGTTGCCGTTGTTCAGGTAGTCCTGCACCTCTTGCACGGCCATGACGGCGCAGTTTTCTTCCGACTCTTCGGTGGAAGCACCCAAATGCGGGATGATGATGGTGTTCGGGAAAGCAATGTTCTTTTCGGTGGCAAACTCGGTCACATATTTGCGCAGCTTGCCGGTTTTTAGAGCCTCACCCACCGCTTTTTCATCCACCAGGGAGTCCCGGGAAAAGTTAAGGAGAATAGCCCCTTCCTTCATCATGGCAACCTGCTGGGCGCCAATCATCATGCGGGTAGCGTCCATCAAAGGCACATGGACGGTGATATAGTCACACTCTCTCAGTACATCCTCCAGGCTTTCCACATGGCGAACCGAGCGGGACAGCCGCCAGGCGTAGTTGACGGAAATATAGGGGTCGTAGCCATACACTTCCATGCCCAGGCTGACGCCGACATTGGCCACCAGATGTCCGATGGCGCCAAGGCCAATAACGCCCAGTTTCTTGCCCCGCAGCTCGGTACCGGCAAAGTTCTTTTTACCCTTTTCCACCTTTTCGCCGATATCCGGGGCCGCTTCCAGCGTACGCAGCCAGTTGACGCCGCCCACAATGTCCCGGGAGGCCATCAGCATGCCGGCAATCACCAGCTCCGCTACGCCGTTGGCGTTGGCGCCGGGGGTGTTGAACACCACGATCCCCTGCTTGGTGCAGGCATCCAAAGGAATATTGTTGACCCCTGCCCCCGCCCGGCCAATGGCCCGCAGGCGGGGAGGCAGCGTTTTGCCGTGCAAGTCCGCCGAGCGCACCAGCCAGCAGTCGGCGTCGTTTACATCCTGTGTGATAGCATAATTTTTCCCAAAGCACTCAAGCCCCTTGGGTGAAATGGGGTTTAAACAGACAACGTTACGTTCCTTCATTTGCCATGCTCCTTTTCAAAAGCGCGCATATAGGCGGCCAGTTTTTCCACGCCTTCAAGCGGCATCGCGTTATAAATGCTGGCGCGCATACCGCCCACCGAGCGGTGACCCTTGATGTTGACCAGGCCTTCCTTTTTGGCGCCCGCAACGAAAGCCGCGTCAAGCTGCTCATCCCCCGTGACAAAGGTAACATTCATCATGGAGCGGCTGCCCTTTTGCGCGGTGCCTTTAAACAGGCTGCTTTCATCCAATACATCGTATAAAAGCTTTGCTTTGCGCCGGTTGACATCCTGCATCGCGCTAAGACCGCCCTGTTTTTTCAGCCACATAAACACCTTGCCGCAGATGTAGATGGCAAAGCAAGGCGGTGTATTGTACATGGAATTTTCCTTGGCGTGGGTTGCATATTTCAGCATGGTGGGCGTACATGAAAGTACATCGTCCCTGATCAAATCCTTGCGGATGATAACCAGAGTAACGCCAGCGGGTCCAATATTTTTCTGGGCTCCGGCATAGATGAGGCCATATTGATTTACATCCACAGGCTCTGACAAAATGCATGAGGACATATCAGCCACCAGCGGCACGCTGCCCGTATCGGGCAAGGTCCAGAACTTGGTGCCGTAGATGGTGTTGTTTTCACAGATATGAACGTAATCGATGCCTTCCCGGAAGCTAAGGCCTTTGACATCGGGCACGTAAGTAAAATTGTCCTGCTCGCTTGAAGCGGTGATACAAACATCCAGATACTTCTTGCCTTCCTGCATGGCTTTTTTGGCGAAGCTTCCGGTGACCAGGTAATCCGCCTTGCCATTTTTCGAAAGGTTCATCGGCACCATAGCAAATTGGGTAGAAGCGCCGCCCTGCAAAAACAGGATGTCATACGCATCCGAAATATTCATCAATTCGCGGAGAGCCTGCTGAGCCTCCCCTAAGATTTCCTCAAAGGCCGCGGAGCGATGGCTCATTTCCATGACGCTCATGCCGCTGCCGTTATAGTTCAGCATTTCATCCGCCGCTTCCCTGAGCACATCCTCGGGCAGGCACGCGGGGCCAGGTCCAAAATTATATACTCTATCCATGGTTTTCTTCTCCTTCCATGCTCTCAAGGCTAATATCCCTGAAAGATAGTTTATCTTAAACCCGTCATCTTCATACTGTCAATGAAATCGGGAAGAAAAACCCCAAAAAAACAATCCTGATACTTATTGATAAGCTGACGGGTTCGTTCAGCAATAAGCATATGATATATCGCATTGGTTTTCTAAACACATGTGGTAAAATCTTGATATGAAACAAAAAAGGAGTGATAGAACAATGCAAAAGAAAAAGCGAGGAAATTATGTTTTAGGTTTATTGTTTGTGATGGTCCTTTTCGGTTGGCTGTTTTGGGGACAAAAGTCACTTTATGATGAATTAAAGACCAGCCATAATGCCCTGCAAGCGGAATATGAAGCGTATCAATCGCTTGTCATTGCCGACAAAAATCAAACCTTTGATGAACAGCTCGCCGGAATCTCGGATTGGTTCGTGGAATTAGATGAAGCAAGCCAAAAGGTGGTGACGGATGCTTTGGTGCCAGAGGAAAGCAACCAATTAAATAGGGAAAGTGTCTGACGACAAGCCCATCCTGCGTCCAAGTGAAAAACTATCAGCACTTCGCAATTGTCGGCAAGGTGCTCATATAAACAAGTATCTGACTTCTAATTCAGATGAAATATGGAGGAACCACAGTTATGATTACTTTACGTTTTGACGTACTGGGGAAGAGTTCTGAGCCATCCTCTCGTACAGAAAAAGGGAAAAATCTTCTTGAACTGCCTAGAGATTTTGTCCTTATTGACTTGGAAACCACAGGCTTATCACCAGAGTATGACCAAATCATTGAAATTTGCGCCATTCGTGTTGTTGACCTAGCTATCAAAGACTCATGGACTTCATTAATTAACCCGGGGTTTAAACTGGATGATTTTATCACTTCTCTAACTGGCATCACTGACCAGATGCTTGAAGATGCGCCGCCGCTTGAAGATGTTATTGATGATTTTCTGCAATTCGTTGGAAGCGATATCGTAATGGGACATAATGTGAATTTTGATGTGAACTTCATCTATGACAACAGCATGAAGCTCAATGCACAGCCTTTTGCCAATGATTTTGTCGACACAATGAGACTTAGTCGCCGTATCTTCAAAAACTTACCATCCCATAGCTTATCTTTTTTAATGGAACACTTCTTTGCACATAAACAAATTGCTCATAGAGCAAAAGAAGATTGTTTGTGTGTGTTTGATCTATATATGCTGATGCTTAATCACATAGAATCGGAAGGTTTAAACCTTACAGAATTGCTGCGCAGCAAGTCGTCCCCAGTTCGAGCCGCAAATATAGTAGCGGATAGCAATAGTACGGCAGATCCAAACAATCCTTTATTTCAAAAGGTATGCGTATTTACAGGCAAATTAAGTCGATACACACGCGCTCAAGCCATGCAGCTAGTGGCCAATCTCGGTGGTATTAATGGCGATAACGTTACCAAGGCTACTAATTTCTTAGTCTTGGGAAACTTCGATTATATTTCCAGCATTAAAGAAGGAAAAAGCAGTAAACATAAGAAAGCGGAAAAACTCATCCTATCTGGACAGGATATAACCATCATGCCGGAAGATACTTTTTATGAAATGATTTCATCGGATAACTCATGAAGCTAGTAAAAAAAGAACCCCTTGAAGCAATTCACTTCAAGGGGTTCTCATTCAGGAAAAATCCTGGTGCCGAAGACCGGACTCGAACCAGCACGGCTTTAAAGGCCGGGGGATTTTAAGTCCCCTGCGTCTGCCATTCCGCCACTTCGGCAACGGGGCTATTATAGCAAAAGTCGGTAAAATATGCAATTGTTCTTCTGTTTTTCTTTACATTTTGTTCATCCGCCTGCTTGTTTCCTATGGTATAATGGCTTTGTTATGCGAAAAGATGTGTCCATTGAATGTATGGGGCTGACTAAGTCCTTTGGCCAAAAGACAGCGCTCCTTGATGTAAGCTTTCAGGCGACAGGGGCGCAGGTTATTGGGTTGCTTGGGCAAAACGGTGCCGGAAAAAGCACGCTGCTTAATATCCTGGCGGGCATTATCCTGCCCGATAAGGGCGAAGCGCTTATTTGCGGCCAGTCCATAATAGAATCACCCGTTACCGCCAAGGAAAACATCGGCTACCTTTCGGAAACAGCGCCCCTGTACGATGAAATGACGGTGAAAGAATATATCTTCTTTTTGATTCACCTTAACCGAGTAAAAAAGTCCGACAAGCAAAAGCACTATAACAACCTGATTGAACTGTGCAATTTAGGCGATGTGCAAGGCAGACTGTGCGGCAACTTAAGCCACGGCTTTCGCCAGCGTGTGGCCTTGTGCGGCGCGCTGTGCGGCAGCCCCGATATCTTGCTGCTTGATGAGCCCACCACCGGGCTTGACCCATCGCAGTTGATCGACTTTCGCGGGCTAATTGAAAACCTTTCGCAAAACCATATCATTATCCTATCGTCACATACGTTAAGCCTGATTGAAAGCCTGTGCTCACGGGTGATTTTATTAAACCAGGGACAGAAGCTGCTGGATAAGTCGCTCAAAAATAACGGCGGCTTAAAGCAGTATTTTGTCAAGCTCAACACCATCGACAGGGTGGCCCTGCCCATTTTGCGGCAGCTGCCCAGCGTGAAACGGGTAAGCGCCCTGCCTCCTGAAGACGGCAAGGGTTGCTTTCTAGTGGAAAGCGAAGCGGGCGACCGGTTCCCGCACGAGCTTTTTTCCGCCCTCACCGCCCGCCACATTACCTTGCTTACCCTGACGCCCATGCGCCAGAGCCTGGAAGATGTCTACCTTGCCACCTTGCAGGGAGAAAACAACCATGATTACGCTGTATAAACACGAATTCAAAACCTATTTTATCACCTCCATCGGCTATGTGTTTCTAGCCGTATTTCTGCTGCTGTCGGGCGTCATCTTTTTTATCAACAATTTATTGAGCCGAACCAGCGATTTAAGGGGCTTCTTTTTGATGGCAAGCTATGTGTGGCTGCTGGAAAGCCCCGTGCCCGTCATGCGCCTTTTGGCCGGCGAAAAGCGGCGTTCAACCGACCGGATCCTCTTTTCTTCCCCGGTCAGCACGGCGCAGGTGGTGGCAGCCAAGTACCTGGCAGCCCTGTCCCTGTCGCTATTAGCGCTTATCCTATCGCTTATATTTCCTTTGATTGTGCAAATCTACGCAGGCGTACACTGGCCCGAGGTGTTGATGGGCTATGTGGGCCTGTTTGGCTACTTTGCGGCGCTGCTTGCACTCAACCTTTTTGTGTCGTTCTTTGCCCAGTCGCCGGCGGCCGCCTTTATGCTGTCACTTGGCGCCAACTTTTTCCTGAGGCTGCTTTCCAGCCTGTCCATGCAGGGAACAGGGCTTATTCACCGCATGGCCGCCTGGTTTGATTTTGACAGCCGCCTAACTCCCTTCATTTATGGCCAGTGGAGCCCGGCAAGCCTTGTCTATTTCCTATGCTTCGCGGTCATCTGCCTTTGCCTGACGGTGATTTTTTCGGGACTTTCCCAGAGGCGGCGCACATGAAAAAAAGACTGGTGAAACAAATTTTCATACCCTTGCTTGTCATCCTGGTGAGCGTGCTTACAGCCTTGAGTTTTTCCGTGCTTGAGCAAAGGTACGGCTGGAAAAAAGACTTTTCCTTTACCAAGGCTTCCAGCTATTCAAGCAAGACCAAGGAAGTGCTGGAAAACCTCCCCTGCAAGGTAGAAGGCTTTCTCCTGTCTACGCCCGACAGCCAAAACCAGGAGCTTATCACCCTGCTTGAGCGCTACCAGGCGGGCGGCAGCATGTTTACCTTAAGACGTGACAGCCTGCTATCCAACCCCCTGCTTGCCCACAGCCTATCAAGCTCGCTGGAAGATGGAGCCGTCACCGCCCAAAGCCTGATTCTCTATTGTCAGGAAACGGGGCGCACGAGGGTTTTAAACCCCGAAGATTTTGTTTCGCTTATTTATGATGAAACAAGCGGCACCTACCTTGCCAACGCCTTGAACTACGAAGAAAAAATCACCGAAGCCCTGCTGTATGTGACATCAGGCGACCTGCCTTCCGTTGCCCTTTTGTCGGGACACAACGAGTTTACCCCACAGGAAGCGCAGGCGCTTGTGCGCCAGTTAACAAACTTTGGCTACCAGGTGAATGAGCGCAACCTTGCCCGAGGCGATACGCTTTCTGGCGACCAGGTGCTGATGATTCTTTCGCCGCAGATTGATATAAGTGAAAATGAGCTGGCCGCCATTCAGGATTTTCTTGCTACCGGAGGCTCCCTGTTTATAACCAGCGACTATTCCGACCCCGACCAATTAAACAATTTAGATGCCCTTTTGCGCACCTTCGGCATTGAGCGAAAGGCCGGCCTTGTAGTTGCCGAAGAAACGGCAGTAGGCAGCTTTTACGATTCCCCCCTTTACCTGATGCCCTACATGCAGCAAAGCGAAATCACCACGCCTTTAGTGGTTTCAGGACAGGACCGCCTCATGTTGCTTGGCAGCAGAGCTCTTCACTTGCGCACACAAAGCAGTAAAGACCTTTTACTTTTTAGCCTTTTAAAAACTGACGCTGCCTACCTGCGCCCCTTTGATACCGACAATCCCGTTATCCAAAAGCAGGCAGGCGACGAGGAAGGCATCTTTGACTTGGCTGCCCTATCCAACAGGGCGGACAGCAAGGGCAACCGCTCGTTCTGCTTTGTAATCGGCAGTTCCACACCCTTTTTAGACGACTGGATGTATGAAAACACCTATGCCGGCGCCTTTTTGCAATCAGTCATGGGGGCGCTTTCAGGCATGCAAAAGCAAAGCCTTGGCATCGCCCCCAAAATGGCCGTGCGCCCCCTGATGGCATGGGACAGCCCCGTACTTCCCTTGGTGCTTACCGCTTTGCCCGTCTTATTGGTGCTGATTACGGGCATCACCGTTCTTTTCCGGCGTAGGCGGCTGTAATATGCAAACAATCGACAAAAATCCCCGAAAAAAAGCCTATGGTTGGGTGATTGCTCTAATTGCCATCGCCCTTATTTTGGCGGGCTTTTTATATTTAAACAAAGAAAAAATACCGCCGCCCCCTAAAAAGCCCGACCCCATCGTTCTGTTTCAGGCGGAACAAGGCGCCGTCGTTGCCCTGAGCATCAAGCCAACGGGCGATGATGCTTATACCCTGATCCAAACGGAAGGAAGCTACGCCATCAAAGGCTTGGATAACTTCCCCGTTAATCAGGAGCTTGCCGCCTCCATGTTTGATATGGTGCAGCTGATTCGCGCCAATGAAAAGGTGGAGGAAAATCTCCAAGGTACCACCCCCAAGGACTTTGGTATCACAGAAGACGGCTTTTCCCTAACCATTCACCTAAAAGACGGGCAAGAAATTGGCGTGCGCTTTGGATATCCATTAAATCTTGAAACTTACCTGCAATATATGATGATTGACGGAGATAATAATGTCTACCTGACCAGCGACAACTACCCCGATGTGTGCGACTTTAATCGTCTGCAAATGCATACCGTGCCGGGCATTAACTTTACGCCTGATTTGGTGGACGGAATTTATCTTACCGGAGAACAAACCCTTTCCATTGAAAGAAACAAGGGCTTTTGGCAGCTGACTGAACCCTACGCTTATCCGGCCCAGCCTTCAAAGGCAGAAAGCATCCTTGAAAAAATCGGCAAAATGCGCCTTGCCTCCTTTGAAGCGCTGGGAACACAAGAGAATTTGGATAAGTACGGCCTTTCCTCTCCCCGGCTTTCCGTGCGCCTTAAAATGGCCAAGTCCGTCATTTCATCCAGCGACATTGAAACGGGCGAACAAAGCCAAGTTGAAATCCCCGCCCATGAGCAAACCTTTAAAATAGGCGACGCTTTTGACGGCATCGGCTTTTATTGCCTGTATGAACAGAAAATCTACAAAGCCACCATGCTGTCCATGGGCTTTTGGGAAAGGCTTTCCCCGGATGAGCTGGCACTCAAAACGCCCGTTCACCTGTCCATCAACGCGATTAATCATCTTGATGTAAGCTATGGCCAGGAGCAAGCGTCCTTTACCCTTGAACTGGTGGAGCAGGTGGCCAAGAACAACCAACTGGTGGTCGATGAGCATGGCCGCATCCAATACGATTTGTGGCTGTTTGAAAAAGAGCAGCGGCTTGACCCTGTCGCCTTTGTCGCGGCCTATACACAGGCGACCAATTTAAGCGTGTCGGGCAGCTTGCCGGAAGATTATCCGGTTTCCGGCGAATGGGTGGGGTCCATTTCCGTTTTCTTTGAAGGCGGGCAAATGGAAGTGGCATTTTACCCCTATGACGCGCTTAACCTTGCTATCAGCATAAACGGAAAAACCCTGCATTACATCGACAGGCAAAGCGTAGAGCTTGTTTTGGAAAAGCTCATTCAAGCATCCAAACAACCCTACAAGCAGTAGTCAAACAAAAGCTTTTTTGCTATAATATTATTGGTGAAAATTGGGTTTTTCAAGGTAAATGATTGCGCAAGGAGGCTTTTATGTCTAAAATCGCTGTATTGACAAGCGGCGGCGACAGCCCCGGCATGAACGCCGCGGTGATGAGCGTTGCCCGCAGCGCCGCCCTTTTAGATATGCCGCTGATCGGTATCAAGCGGGGTTACAACGGATTAATCGGCAAGTATCCCAAGCCCGAGGACAACTACGTGCAGATGTCCATGGATCAGCTGCTGGATATCGCCGACCTGCCCGGCACCTACCTGCGCACTGCCCGCTGCCCGGAATTTAAGGACGTAGAAAACCAGCAAAAAGCCGCGCAGTTTTTGCGTGAACTGGGCGTCAAGGGCCTGGTTGTCATCGGCGGGGACGGTTCCTTCCAGGGCGCCCAGGCCCTGTGCGAGCAGGGCATCCCCTGCATCGGCATTCCCGGTACTATCGACAACGACCTTGGCTATACCGAAATGAGCCTGGGCTACGATACGGCCGTCAACTGCTGCGTGGACTCTATCCGCGCCATCAGAGCCACCAGCCGCTCCCACGACCGCCCGCATGTGGTGGAAGTGATGGGGCGCAACTGCGGCGACATTGCCCTGACGGCCGCCCAGTCAACGGGGGCCGAA
Source organism: uncultured Oscillospiraceae bacterium (assembly GCA_964346155.1). Lineage (GTDB taxonomy): Bacteria > Bacillota > Clostridia > Christensenellales > Aristaeellaceae > DTU024. The sequence goes on along the minus strand of CAYFTJ010000004.1, from coordinate 40,524 downwards.
ATCGTCATCGTGCCCGAGGTGCAAAACTGGGAAGTTGAAGATATTTCAAGAAGGCTTAATAACCTGATTGCCCGCGGCAATACCCGCGCCACGGTTATCGTTGCCGAAGGCGCATGGCGCACCATGGCGCCCTTTGACCACCACAGCTTTTTAGAATCCTGCGGGCGCTTTGGCGTGTCCTTCCCCGGCCAGCAATTGGATGCCGCCAACTTTGCCCGTGTCTTGCAGCGTAAGGCTGTAGACGGCGTTGAGGTACGCGCGACGGTCATCGGTTATGTCCAGCGCGGGGCCCAGCCCACCGCCCGTGATGGGGCTTTCGCCTTTGAAGCGGGAGCGATGGCGGTGAACCTGCTAAAACACAATATTTCCAACCAGGTGATTGGCGTGCGTTCGGGAAGAACCTTCCATATGCCCATGGAAACGGCCCTACAGGCAAAGTGTCGCTTTGACAGGCGCATGTACAACATGGTCAACGCCCTGTAACTAGCATCATTTAAAAAGCGTAGCGAAAAGATATTCGCTGCGCATTTTTATGTTAAAATTAAGCTCACAAATCTAGAGAGGGCAGTAAAGATGGAGTTTTTAGACACAGACTTTCTTAAAAGCGATGAAATTTTCTTAAAGTGCACACACAAAAGCCCAGGTGACCCGACAAAAAATTGGGTGCCGGCCTATCACTTTGATATTTGCAAAGTTGACGGGCAAAAAGTGGGCTCCTGCAACTTCCGTATTGGCTACACGCCGGGCCTTTACTATGCCGGACATATCGGCTACGCGGTGGATGAAGCCTATCGCGGCAACCACTACGCCGCCAAGGCCTGCCAGCTCCTCTTTCACTTGGCAAAAAAGCACAAGATGGACTACCTATACATCACCTGCAACCCCGATAACATCGCATCCAAAAAAATCTGTGAATCCTTGGGCGGACGCTTGCTCGAAGTCGCCGAGCTGCCTGAGGACAACGAAATGCGATTAATACTATGTCACTTTTAGAGTAGCCATTTTATCGCAGCGGATTTTTTTGTTTGGTAAAGCCTGATGAAGGAGGCATAGTGGACCCTATGCCGACTGAATTAGGCACAGCCAAAAAGTAAAAGATGCGTGAGAAAAGGCTAATTTAAAGGTGACATAGTATAAACAACGGAGATACGCACAAGTGCGTGTTCCGATACGATTTGTAAGGTTTGTTGCAAAAAAGGCCTCGACTTGAAAATCGAGGCCTTTTAATATTGAATGCTTAGCTTTTACAGCTTTACCTTATGAGGGAATAACCACGCTTGGGTCGGACATGGTTTGCTGCAGCAGCGTCAGGATGGTTTCGCCTTCCTGGGGATAGACAACGGGGATGCGCTCCATCAGGAGCTGAATGGCACCTTGCACCAGGGCTGCGCCTTCCTCTGAATCAAAGAAAGTATTCAATTCTTCGGGATTTTCGGTATCAATGACAACCTTTTGCAGGCCGGTAAGGTCCAGCTTTTCGATTTGTTCGGTTGAAGGAGTGGTTACCTGAGACAGGCTTGCAAGGGTGGTGCCGGTCATCACAGAAAGGCCGATGCTCTGGCGAATGGTCTGGCCATCAAGGTTCACTTCGACGCTCGCGCCAACGGGCATACCGGTAACCATGGCGGACAAGTCCACAAGAAGCTGGTCAGCCTTGCTGACGATATTGGCCTTGACGCGCACATCCATGGCGCTGATCATGCCCTGGTCGGCATTCTGGCGCAGTTCGTCAAAGTTCACTTCGGGCAGCTCGCCTTCGGGGGCAGTCTGCTCGCCATCGCCAACGAAAGTGGTCATGTAAAAATCAACGGTAATATTTTCAGTACCGGTAAGCAGCAAGAGATTGAAAGCAGAGCCATCGGAATAAGGGGTGGTCAGCTCAATCAAAGCTTCTTTTTCGCCAATGGGATAGACATTGATTTTGCCAAACAACAGTTCGTTTTGTTCAAAGCCTTCAAGTCCCTGAAGCATCATATCGAAAAACTCGTCGGCAGACTGGGGGAAACCTTCCAAGCTTTCGCCGGACATTTCGGCAGACTGAACGATTAGTTCGTAAGTGCCTTCTTTTAATTGTTCATCCTGCTTCACGGCTTCAACAGCGGCCTTAAAGAAGGGCGCCAGCACCTGGGCATTGAGTTCGCCGGACAGGCGGGCGGTATAGTTTTGGCCGTTCACGGTATAGTCGCCGGTTTCCTGCGTTAGGGAGCCGACCACCTTTTCCTGCCAGGACTGTTCGATTACGGTTCCAAGGCCTTCAAGCTTGCTGGCGGTTTCGGCCATCTTCTGGTTGATGACGGTCTGGTCTTGCTTGAGCATTTCTTCGGAAACCTGGAAATATACGCCGGGCAACAGGTCGGTGGTGATGTTGATCAGGCCTTCCTGGGTATCAACGCTGGTGGCAAAGCTGAGCAGCACGCCATCATCGGTTTTGATTGCGCCGACAGCGTCGGTATAGTCTTGGCGGCCTTCCAGACGGGTCTTGTTCACGGCAGACAGAGCGAGATTGATCGTCTGCATCATCTGCTCCATGGCTTCGGGCTAAGCTTCTTCGCCGCCCATACTGGTAAACATGGCAACCAATTGGCTGACGGTCTGGGTATCAAGGTTAATGGTGGCTACCACATCATACACAGCATCCGGATTGTTGCTTTGAGCAAGCAGGGTGGTGAAGATGTCTTGGGGTTGCTCTTGCGCAAAGGACGCGGTCAGGGACAGCATCATCACCAGCGCAAGCAGCACAGAAATAATTCTTTTCATTAATTGTATCCTCCTAAAACTTTCGTTTATTGAAAACGTAGAAATGTTCGGGCGCCCGTCGGGGCAGCCGTCGCTTGCACCTTGTAAGCTTTTATTATTGTACTAAGAAAAGGTTAGGCTTGTCAAATAATTTACCTGGCTAATAATCACCCGAACAACTGTTGAACTAACAGGGAAGTTCAACTTTTACCAATAGCCAAGTTCCTTTTTACATAAAAATTACAAGCATTGGAAAAAGAGTCAAGCGCGTTTGATGGCAGCCCCTTTCGGGAGGTTTTCCTCAGGGCGTAATCTTCGGAAGGGCCTGTACGCCAATCAGGGCGGCAATAGACACCTGCAGCTGCGCCAGAATTTTTTCTATTTCTCCGTCCAGGGCGGCTTTTTCCAGGGAATCAAGGCGCACGATGTTTTCAGGCAGCGCCTCCACCGACCAGGGGGCAGCCGAACCGCCGGATAAGGTAGCATGCACCTTGGCGCCGCCCTCGTCTGTCCAGTCAAAGGTGGCATTGAGCTTGGTTGCGGAGCGGGTATTGGAGCCTGAAGACAGGCTGCCGGCAAGAACAATGGTTTGCACATTGCCTTGCGGGGGCGTCAAAATCAGCGTGTAGGTAAAGGCCTGGGTGGTCAGGTCACTCGCCTTGTCAAAGGTCTGTTCGGGTTCTTCCCTGGTCAGCTCAAACAAGTAGGTTTTTTGCGCACCCTTTTCATCAATAAGAACGCTGCCTTGGACGGGGCCGGTTTTATCGCTTGATGCGGCGTAGGAAATAACCGTTTGCTTGCTCTGCCCGGTTTCATCGGGGCTATGCTTTAGGGTAATAACCGTTTGGATCTGGTTTTCGCCATCCATCTTGGTTTCATACAACAGACTGTCCAGGCCATTGGTGCCCGCCATGGGCAGGTAGATGGAATCGCTTTCAAGGCCAGCCTTTCCAAACACACGGGTTATTCGAACATCTTCCGCCAAGCCAAGGGAATCAATGGCCGCGATGACACTGCCTTTAAGTTCGGGGTTTAGGTAAAGTGAAGCTTCCCGTAAAGAAAAACGTTCTTTGAGCACGGACAATAGCTGTTCGTCTTGATAGAACCTGTCCAGCAGGGTTTTGATTTTGTCCTTCACTTCGCTTGCCGGCAGCGACAGGTTGGTTACAGTACGCAGGGTGCCGTCGGCCAAGGTTTCGGTAGAAACAGCAGTAAAGCCTTGCATCCAGGCGCTTAAATCCTGGGTATAGGGCGTCATCAGGGGGCTCACTTTGGCGCGCCACTGGTTATCTGCCGTATAGACGGACACAAGCGCGCGTTCAAGCCCGGTCAACTGCCCGCCGCTTCCCGATAAGGCAAGAGCTGTCAGGGCATTTTCACCTTTGGCAGCGCCATAATAGGTGGTGCCAAGCAAGCTTGTTTGCACGGCCTCCACCGCCCCGTCGCTTAAATAGCGCAGGTTGGCAACCAGAATATCGTTGCGCTTCACATTAACAACCGTTTCTTCCCGTCCTTTTTGCTGCCCAAAGGCAACATTCAGCTTGTTGACGGTCACGGTAGAACCGGAAAACAAGGCTTTGAGCACAGGGGCGGTTGCCTCATCAAAAAGCTGCGGCAGGGCGGAAATTTCGTCAAAGACAATTTCCAGCTTCAGACCTGAGCCGTTTCGCAGCTGCTCGGACAACTTCCACGACAGGTTGTTCACATCACTGGCAAGTGAAACCAGCGGCAGGGCGGCTGCCAGCAAGAGAGCAAGCAGCGGGGATAGAATCTTTTTCATTGGTTATTCCTCCACAAGAAAAGTCGAATCGGTTAAGGCTTGTTCGGACAGGCTGTCATCGCCCGAAAGCCGCAAATGACGGGTTAACTCATGCATCACCAAGGTTTGATCTTCAGGCGCTATGGCAGCCACCAAGGGAAGCATAGCGGTGGTCAGTCCGTTTTGCGCACGCTGCCTTTCAAAAAGCAGGGCTTCTTCGTCCAAAACATCTAAATTGATTGCGGTATTACCCCAGGCAGGCAGCGGATTTTCTAAAACCCGCAAAGTGGGATACAGCTTTAAAATCAGGCTGCGGTCATTCTGGGTGCGGTTGATGGTCAGTGTGCCCGTTAAAGCTTCTTCCTTGAATAGAAGGGAAGGACTAAGTTTAAGCGTCAGCGGCTTTTGTCCCGCTTTGGTTTGGGTGTAAGTGACCGTTCCTTTTAGACCCGCTTGAAAGTTCAGCGAAACTTTCAATTGAATTCTATCACTTTTTTTGGCAACTGTCGTTGTATGGTCGGCATCCACGGTAATGGCGTTTGTTTTAAAGCCCGCCGATAGGTTAAAGAGGATGTTGTTTTCTTTTTTTTGATCGGGCATGGCGATTCGGATATCCACGCCCTTTTGACTTCTTGCAAACAGAAGGCTGATGTCCCGCTCATCGCCCGGGGCAATTTCGCCCGCGCATATAAGCTGGTAACCCACCACTTCGCCCCTGTTCATGAGGGTGCGGAAGGTACCGGGCTTGGTTAAGATAAACTTATCCAGCATTCCATCCACCCTCATAGCCTGTTCAAGAGGCAGGTTTTGGCGCAGCGCCACCGCCAACTCTCCCCGCAAAATAGCAAGAGTGGTAAGGTCCAGAGTGGATTCATCGCCCCGATAGCCACGGCCGATGTTTTTAAGCTCCACGCTCTTTTGGTGTTCCTTGCTGGACGGCATCAGCGCAGTCGCCGCCTTATCAAGAGCGGTAAAGATAGCTTCGTACAGCTTTAAGTCGTTTTCGATGTCAGGCATCTGCATGGTTTCAATGCCCAGCAAACGCTCCAAGGCATGCTCGCCCACATATTCCTGGCTGGTGGCAGAAAGGTACAGGGCGCTTGCGTCCTGCCTGAAAGATAAAAGGTTTTGCTCCTGGTAGCTGAGCGTAAGGCCCTGTCCCTGCTTGCTTACCTGAAAAGAAAGCAGGCTGTTTTTCGTCCAGTTTTGAAGGGCCTTTATGGTGGCGCCGGTAAAAGGGGAAAACTTCGTCAGTTCACCGCTCACCGTGCCTTGAACGCCCTGGGCTTCCATTTGGATAAGCCAATCGGGTTTTTCAAACGCGAGAGCGCCGGCACTTAGCACCAGCAAGGCAAGCAGCATACTTAAAAATCGTTTGGCCATAGCAACTCCTTTCAAAGGGTTCAACCATATAACGAACGTGAACGCGCATATTTTGCATTCACGAAATTAAATTTGGTGAAAATAATCATAAACGTTTTTCGCGACCTGCTGTGGAATTCCTTTGACTTTGACAATTTCCTCTACGCTTGCCTGGGACAAGGCTTTGACAGACCCAAAGTGTGATAGCAGGCTGCGCCTCCTTGCTTTGCCTACGCCCTCAATTTCCTCCAAAGGACTTTTAAGAAACTTTTTGTCCCGTAATTTGCGGTGGTAGGTAATGGCAAAGCGGTGCGCTTCGTCCCGAACGGCTTGGATGAAGTGCAGCTCGTCCGAGCGCTTATCCAAAATAATGGGCTCTTTCCTGTCCGGCAGGAAAATTTCTTCCTGCTTTTCGGCAAGGCTGAACATCGGCACATCAAAGCCCAGCTCCAGCATGGCACGCCTGGCAAAGGCAAGCTGCTGCGGTCCGCCGTCAATTAATACAAGGTCGGGCAACACCCAGCGGCGGCTGTCCTCTTCTTCTTTTACCCGCGAAAATCTGCGGGATAGCACCTCGTTCATGGCTAAAAAGTCGTTGGCGCCTTCAAAAGACTTGATGCGAAAGCGCCTGTATTCTTTCTTGGCGGGCTTGCCGTCGATGAAAACCACCATGGATGCCACGTTCTCATCGCCCATGGTATTGGAAATGTCAAAGCCTTCAATACGCCGCACGGGTTTTTCAAGCCCCAGCGCGTCTTGCAGGCGTTTGAGTGCCCCTTCGGTTTTGTTATAGGCCGCCTGTCTGCGGGCATTGCGCTTTTGCAATTGATCCTCAGCGTTGCGAAGAGCCATGGTAACCAGTTCCTTCTTCCGCCCCCGTTTGGGCACCGTTAAAGAAACAGCGCCTTCCCGCCTTTGGCGAAGGTAGCTTTCAAGGAGGGGAGCATCTTCCACCACCTGGACGATAACCTCCCTTGGTGGCTGGTGATGCTGGTAAAACCGCTGCAACAATTCCGAAAGCACCGCTTCTTTGGGTTCTCCTCCCTCGCCAGCCAGGGGGAAAGAGTCGGCACCTAAAAGCTTTCCCTGACGAATATAAAGCACCTGCCCCATGGCATCAAGGCCTCCCTGGGCAAGGGCAAAGACGTCCTGGTCGCCACCAACGGCTTTTTCAACATTTTGGCGGATATTCAGCATTTCAACATCCCGCAGCATGTCTCTTAGCTCGGCAGCTTTTTCGTACTGAAGCTCCAAAGCCGCCTTTTGCATACGCTGGCGGATGTCCTTTTCCGCCTGCTTGGTATCTCCCCGCAAAAAAGCCACCACCCCGTCAAGCAGCGCGTCATACTCTTCCCGGGTGCAAAGGTTGGCGCAGGGCGCAAGGCATTGCTCTACTTCATAGTAAGCACAAGGGCGGATGGGGTTTTTAAGCGGCAGTTTTTTCGCGCAACTGCGAAGAGGATAAGTTTTTTTTAACAGCGACAGCACTTGCCCTATGGATTGGGCACCGAAATAAGGCCCGAAATAGCTTGCCCCATCGTCCTGCGCCCTTCTTGCGACGGTAACCCTGGCAAAAGGCTCTTTTCTATCGATGCGGAGGTAGGGATAGCGCTTGTCATCTTTTAAAAGGATGTTAAAAAAGGGCTGGTGCAGCTTAATCAGGTTGTTTTCAAGCAGCAGGGCTTCCAGCTCACTCTGGCATAGGATGGTATCAAAGTCATCCACCCGCTTGAGCATGGCTGCCACTTTGGGCGTTTGTTTGGATTGGTTAAAGTAGCTGCGCACCCTGTTTTTCAGGTTCACAGCCTTGCCCACATAAACAATCTGCCCGGCTTCTTTCATTAAATAGCAGCCGGGACTGCCAGGCAAAAGGGATAGTTTTAACTGGATGGTTTGGTTCATTCTTCAGGGGGCGCCTGTAAAAACTGAATGAGGGCAGCTTGCAGCTCTTCATCCACCGGTTCAAAGGTTTCTTCGTCATCCTCTGCTTGGATTGACATAATATATTGTTCGCCCCGCTCTTTTTCATTACAAAGCAGAGCATATTCCTGCCCGTTGTAAAAAAAGTACCTGAGAACTTCCAATGTTAAAGGCCGGCCGTTTTCATCTTCGGTTTCAATGATGTCTGGCAGCTGTTGATCTTCAAAATTCATGGCGTTTCCTCCTTTATTGATTCAGTATACCGCCAAAGGGGCTTTTTTTCAATCAGACAGACCATCTGAAAGAGCACTCTAAAAAGGCATTCTTATTCTAAAATACCTTTGTTTATGTCATAAAGATATATAAAAATCATCGTCAATTGAAAAAATTTACAGCTATATTTGATGTGCTCTATCATGGAACACTTCATCTTTTATACGGTTTCCTATCATTATCACAAGATGTTTTAAATGAAGCATAAAACACAAATGAAGCAAACAGAACACCAACAATTTGGATATACCATTCTATATGCATTTCATCAAGAACAATACCAGTTCGGTCCAAGAAAAACACCAAACCAATCGTTAACATTTGGAAGGCCTGTAGTGTTTTTTCCGCCACACTGTAATTATACTTGTAGAATGAGCGCAAATAAGAAGAGTAATATAGCAACAGCCAAAAGACAGAAATCATGATGGATTGTAAGTTGAAGTTTACTTTTAGTAAGCCAGTAATAGATTAATTAAACGGAAACCAGTAATAGATTAATTAAACGGAAATAAATTTGGATAAACGCCCTTATTTCTCCTTCCTTCCTTTATTTGACGAAGCTAAGTTATAATGTTAAAATTTCTTTTACAAATAGGCTAACAACCTAAGTGATTGAAGGGAAGGGGGATTAAGGCGCATGAACAAGAGCAAGAAGGCCGTTGCTCTCATTCTTTTTTTCCTCCTTCTATCACTTATTTTCTTATACATGTCCGGTCTTTTGGGCGGCGGGCGCAACATGAGCGCCCATGAGCTGCGCTGCGTGCCCGGACAAAAAATCATGCCCTTTGGCGACAAGGTTGTCTACTATGATGGGCAGGCCATTTACTGCCTGTCTTCTTCCAACCAGGAGCTATGGAGCTACGACATGGGCGGCGGCGCCAGCTTTGACACCGACGGCCAGCGTGTAGTCGCCTGGGCGGGCACCAGCTTGCACATCCTGGACCGCAACGGCCGCTCTTCCTACTCCGACTCCTTTGCCAACACCATTCAGTTTGCCCGAATCGGCCAAAAGTACGTTGCTTTTGTTACAGGCACTGCCGAAAACCCGCAGCTGATTTTTAAAGACCTCAACGGCAACCAGGCCGACCAGGAAACCCAGGCCTTTGCCAACAGTGTTATTCTGGATATCGGCTTTTTTGATAATGGCTCTCACGCCTGGATTATTTCTATGGATGTGGGCGCAACGGTGGTGACCTACCGCATGCACTTGATTCAGGTAGGTTTAAGCAATACTGGTACCGTGTCTTTGGGCGAGCAGATTACCTACAAGGTACTGTACGCGGAAAACTTGCTCAATGTAATCAATACCCACGAAATATTGCAGTATACTTACAGGGGTGAACGGCGCAACAGCCAAAACCGGCAAATTGTCTACGGCTGGCAATTGATTGACGAAGACATCACCGCAGGCAAGCTGCGCACCCTGTTTGCTCCGGCTTTTCAGACGGCCGGCGTTCAGGAAATGACCGAGCTGCGCATATTGGAAGGCAACAAGAGCCTGCGCTATACCCTGCCCGACACCTGTGTCGGCGCCGGCATAACGGGCAACAGGCTGTTTGCCATTTCCAAAGATTCTTTGTACCGGGCAGACCTAAGCGCCCAGCGTTTCCAGGGGCTGAACCTACCCTCAAACATTCGTGACCAAGTGACCGGCTACCTGGGCCAATTAAGCGGCGGGGTGGCGCTGGTTGTGTGCGGGCAGCGCATTTACGCGCTTACCTTACCCTAAGGAGTTTATATGAGCATTGTAGATATTGTCGTTTTAGTTATCGTTGGCGCCAGCGTTATTTACGGGCTGTACCGCGGTTTTATCCAAAGCGTATTGTCCGTGGTGTGTTTGCTGCTGTCCATTTTTGTGGCCTTTGCCTACGCGCCCACGGTGACAGCCAAATTAAGCAACATGCCCCAACTGCAAGAAGCGCTGGTGGGCTATACCGATGCCGTTGTTCGGGTGGGCGACTCAGAACTTGCAAGCCAAAACGTTCAAACCATGGACCAGGGGCTGATCAGCCAGGTTCTTGCAAACGTTCAATTACCCCCGCCCCTTGATACGCTGCTGAAGGATGCCCTGTCATCCGGCCAGCAGGTAAGTGTCAACGAGGCGGTTAAAGGCACCATCGTGCAAAGCGCCCTGCATGTGATTAGCTTCATTCTGGTTTTTTCCTTGAGCTACCTTGCCGGTTTGTTGGTACTGGGCGTTTTGCGCAAAATATTCCGCTTTCCGGTGCTTCGCCAGCTGGACACACTGGCGGGCGGGCTTTTTGGTTTTATCAGGGGTGCGGCTATTATCTATGTTCTTAGCCTGTTAATGCCGCTGATCCAGACGGTGGTGGTAGACGAGCACTTCCAGACCTTGCTTAGCCAAAGCAAATTTTTACCCATCTTTTCGGACCCGCAGTTTTTCATCCGCACCGTCGGATTATAAGAGGAACAAGCCATGAGCGATTGGTCGCGTATACCGCAGCCCCCAGAACCCCCGCAAAATGAACAGGGGGGGGACTTTGGCTACGCTCCGGGCAACAACCAAGCGCCACCCAACCAAAACCAGGCGCCTTATCCGCCTTATCACCAGGGCCAGCCCTATCAGCAAGACCCCTATCAAAGCCAGGGCCAGCCTTATCCGCAAGATCCGTACCAAAGCCAGGGGCAGCCACCCCCTTATACGCCAAGCAATCCCCCGCCCCTTCCCCAAAGCGCGTGGACGGGCGGCGTGTTCATGCCGTTAAATCCGCAGGACCAGGGTCCGCCCCTGCAGGCCGCCCCGCCCCCTTATATGGGCAGTGTGCAAGACGAACCCATCGACGATTTTTCCGCGCCGCCCATCAGCAATGTGGGACGCCTGCCGATTACCAATAAAAAGCCGGCCAAAAGTATGCTCATTTACCTGTATTTGCTGCTTGGCATCCTGATACTGTTGATTATTGGAATGGGCATCAGCCAGCTGATTGGCAACCGGGACACCCGTACCGCCAAAGTGGCTTTAAGCGGCCAGGACCTTGCCTACACGGGCGTTGCCCTGATCGCAAGAAACGAAACCACCTTTACCCAGGAAAACGTTTCATCCATCGACTATATCGCCGAAGAGGGCGCCTCCATTACCCGCGGCGACCCCATCTGTGTGGTCTATACCACCGGCTTTTCCGAAAAGGAATACAATACCCTGGAAAAAGCCCGGGCGGATTTAAAAAACTACCAGGAAACCCTCATCGGCAATCTTTTGGCTCCCGATACCTACTTGCAGCAGCTGGACAACGTGGTGATTGAGCGTGCGCTTGAAATTCAGGCCCTGGTGCGCGGCGAAAGCGGCAACCTCCTGCGGCAAGAGGAGTTGATGCAGCAGGCCGTGGCCGACCGGCAAAATTACCTGCGCCATAAATTCGCCGATGACCCCAAGCTTTCCCGCTTTTACGATGCCGAAAAAAACCAGCTGCAGCGCATCGACACCTGGACCACCGAGTATTCCGCCACCGACAACGGCATTATCAGTTTCTATACCGACGGCCTTGAAAGGGTGCTGGCATCGGGTGTATACAACTTCACCCCCCAACAGGTGGAAGAGATGATCGCCGGCAAGGTGCCCGAAGACGAAACCGCCAGCAAAGACGCCGTGGATATTTACCGGCTGGTGCGCACCACGGGCTGGACGGCGCTCATGATTTCCGATGACCCCGACTGGCATCCCATTGAAGGGCACACTTACCAGATGCTGATCGAATCTTTCAAGTCCACCATCGTGACGGCAACGGTGGTTAAATCCACCAAAATCAACAACAAACAGCTGGTGGAGCTGTCCGTTATCGGCAACGTCGAACCCCTGCTTTATACAAGGCAGGCACGCATTCAACTGTCCAAAAACACCATCCTCTATTCCGTTCCCGTGAATAGCCTGTTTGAGCAAAGCGGCATGGTGGGTGTGGTCGCCACTTTCCAGGAAGGTGAATTCTTTATCCCCGTTCGTGTCATTTCGCAGGACGCGACACAGGCGCAGATTGAGCCCATAGAACAGGGCTACCTGACCGAAGGGCTGAACATCCGCACCTTTGAATAGCATGTAAAACTTGCCAATTGGCCACAGTTTGTCTATAATAATATGATGTAATCACAAAACCAGGGACTTTACCCTGATTTGGGAGGGAATAATGAGTTTTTTCGCCAACATGAAGCAAAGCTTTCGCAAAGTGAATAGCTGGCTTACAGGCAATCAACAAGAAGAAGCCTATGACCAGTCCGAAGACTACCAGCAGCAGGCTTACGGCCAGGAAGAGGCCCAGCAGAGCTACCAACAGGGCCATTACCAGCACCAGGAGGCAGCCGCGAATACGCCTTACCAGCAGCAGGCCGCCTACGGGCAGACTGTTTACAACCAGCAAGCTTATAGCTACCAGCAGCCGCAGCAGCAGGCCTACCAGCAAGGCTATCAGCAGCAAGGCTATCAGCAGCAGGGCTACCAGCAAGACTATCAGCAGCAGGGCTACCAGCAGGCACAACAACAGCAGCACAGCTATCATCAAATGTATCAGCAGCCGCAGCGCGAGGAAAACCCCTATTCAGGGCTTGACCATTTGGCAACCGCCATTAACCCCCAGGGGGGAAGCGAGCCTTCCAATCGTAGGAAGCGTCAGTCCCAAATCCCGGACAATGTGGTGCCCATGCACCAGCAGCAAAGCGCGCCCCAGCAACAGGAAGCAACTGCCCCCGCCCAGGCGCCTGAACAGGTACAGCCCATCATCGCCATCGCGGAAGTGTACGATATGCCTTCGTGCCTCAATGCCATGCAGTATATTAAGCAGGGCGCCGTTACCATCGTAACGATGCGGGAAAACCAAAGCCCCGAAGATATCCGCCGGTTAACAGACCTTCTAACCGGAGCGGTCTATGTTTTGGGCAGCCAGATTAACCGCCTGTCAAACTCCCAAAACTATTTTGCCATTTCGCCCAAAACCTATCAGGTGGGTCTTGTTCGCACGCAAAGCGCCGCCCAGCAAAGCCCCTACGGGCATGAGCAAAGCTACCAGCCCGCCTATGAACAGCCTGCTTACCGTCAGCAGCCTTACCAGCAGGCTCCGCCTGCCTATGGCTACCAGGAGCGTCCGCGCCGTTCAAGCATTTTAGATAATTCTTACCAAGCGTATTCCGCACAATAAAATAGGAGGTTAGTCCCATGCCCGTTACCGTGGATATGATCGTTGAAAAGGAATTTCAAAAAAAGCCGCTGGGTTATGACATCAAGCAGGTGGATGATTTCCTCAACGAAATTTGCGACACCTTGGAACAAATGGAAGCCAACATCGCCGACCTGACCAAAAAGGCACAGGCGCAGCAACGTTCGGCCGGTTTCGCGCCCATTCCCGAAGCCCGTCCTCTGCCGCTTCAGGCCACCACGCCGCCCAGCGACCTGGTAAGCGCCCAAAAGCTGCTGGAAAAAACCCAGCTTGCCTGCGACGAGATTTTGGAAGACGCCAAAAAGCGCGCCGCCGCCATCGTTAAAGAAGCAACGCCCGACCCCGAAGTCGAAATGCTCACCGAAAAGCGGGACGCCTTAAAAAGCGAAATCAAAGAGCTTGAAGGCCAGCTTGAAGCCTTCCGCAGCCGTATGCAAAGCTTTTTCACCAGGGGAGAAGAAGACGAGGACGAGCAATGAGGCTGGGGGCCATTGAAGCCGGCGGCACCAAGATGGTCGTAGGCATCCTGGATGAAAACCTGAAGGTGCTTTCTTCCAAAAGTCTGCCCACCCGTTCTCCTGAAGAAACCCTGCCTGAAATTATTGATTTTTTTAAAGACAGCGGTTTCAAAGCCCTTGGCATCGGCGCCTTTGGTCCGGTGGACGTGCACAAAAACAGCCCCACCTACGGTCAAATCCTTTCCACCCCTAAATTAAAGTGGCGGGGTTACCCGCTGCTTAAAACCTTGCAGGAAGCTTTGCAGGTCCCCTGCGCCCTTGATACCGATGTGAACGCGGCTGCCCTGTGCGAGCAGCGCATCGGCGCAGGTCAAGGCATGGACAACGTCTTATATTTAACCGTAGGCACGGGTATCGGCGGCGGCCTTATTGTAAACGGCCAGCCCGTTCACGGGGCCCTGCACCCCGAATGGGGGCATATCGCCCTGCAAATGGCGGCTGATGACCCCTTAGAAAAAGGCATTTGCCCTTACCACGACAACTGCGGCGAAGGCCTGGCATCCGGGCCCGCTATCCAGGCTCGCTGGGGAAAACCGGCTCAGGAGTTGCCGGATGACCACCCGGCCTGGGCGCTTGAAGCCGAGTACCTGGCGCAAATCTGCACAACGGCTCTGTACGCCGTAAGCCCGCAGCGCATCATTTTAGGGGGCGGAGTCATGCATCAAAAGCGCCTGTTTGGCATGATTCGAAAGCTGGCCAAAGAAAAAATCAACGGCTATCTTTCATCGCCTGTCATCGATGATTGGGACAATCTCATCGTTCCGCCGCAGTATTACCCCGAAAGCGGCTTGTACGGAGCGGGCATCCTGGCCAAAGAGCTGGTTTAAATATTCAAGATTACCATGAAGCGAAGCGTTCACCGCTTCGCTTTTGTGTTATAATCTTGGGTGGAACCATAACCAAAGGAGACATCATGCAAAAAACCATTTCCATCCGCGGCGCGCGGGTGAATAACTTGAAAAATATATCCCTGGATATCCCAAGGGACAAGCTGGTGGTATTGACCGGGCTTTCGGGTTCGGGCAAATCCTCCCTTGCCTTTGATACCATTTACGCCGAAGGACAGAGGCGCTATGTCGAAAGCATGTCCAGCTACGCCCGTCAGTTTTTGGGCGTCATGGACAAGCCCGATGTGGATGCTATCGACGGCCTGTCCCCCGCGATCAGCATCGACCAAAAAACAACCAGCAATAACCCCCGCTCAACCGTGGGCACGGTGACCGAAATCAGCGACTATTTGCGCCTATTATACGCCCGCATCGGCGTGCCGCACTGTCACCAATGCGGCAAGGAAATCAGCCAGCAAACGGTTGACCAGATGATTGATACCGTGCTTGCCCTGCCCGAAGGCACCAAGCTGCTTTTATTAAGCCCCATTATCCGGGGAAAAAAGGGTGAGCATGTCAAAGTACTTGAAAACGCCAAAAAAGCCGGCTTCATGCGCGCCCGAATCGACGGTCAAGTGTATGACCTTGACGAAGCGCCCAAGCTTGCCAAAACCAAAAAACATACCATTGAGCTGGTGGTGGACCGTATCAGTGTCCGTCCTGACCTGCAAACCCGCCTGACCGCCTCTTTTGAAACGGCGCTTGAACAGTCGGGCGGCCTTGCCATCGTTCAGATTGTGGACGGTGAAGAGATACTCTTTTCCCAGTCTTTTGCCTGCCCCGACTGCAATATCAGCATGGAAGAACTGACGCCCAGGCTCTTTTCATTTAACAGCCCCGACGGCGCCTGCCCTGCCTGCTCCGGCCTTGGTGAGTTTATGACCCTGACGCCCGAGACCGTGGTGCCCGATCCTAGAAAGTCTATCAGCAAGGGCGCCATCCGCACCATGGGCTTTGCCGCAAGCGACAACAAAAACAGTACCGGCCGCATGGTCTTTGAGGGTCTGGCAAAGGCCTATAACTTTAGCCTGGATACCCCTTTTGAACAGCTGTCAGAAACCGCCAAAAACGTTATTCTCTACGGTACCAAGGGAAAAAAGTTTTCCGTTATCATTCAATCCATTCGCGGCCAGGGCGAATATAAAATGGCCTTTGAAGGCATTATTCCCGCCACCATGCGCCGGTATCGGGAAACCAGCAGCGACATCATGAAAGAAAAGTACGAAGAGTACATGGAGCTGAAAACCTGCCCTACCTGTAACGGGCAAAGGCTCAAACCGGCTGCCCTGGCGGTAACGGTAGCCGGAAAAAACATCGCTGAAGTCAGCGAGCTATCCCTTGATGAAGCCAGGCGGCACTTTGCCTCCATCGAGCTTAGCCCCATGCAAAAGACCATCGCTGCCCCCATCTTGAACGAAGTGGATGCCCGCCTTGGCTTTTTAATCAACGTCGGACTCAGTTACCTGAGCCTTGCCCGGTCAGCGGGCACCCTGTCGGGCGGCGAAGCCCAGCGCATACGTTTGGCTACTCAAATCGGTTCGGGACTTACTGGCGTTTTATATATTTTAGACGAGCCCAGCATTGGCCTGCACCAAAGAGACAACGGCCGACTGCTTGCTACCTTAAAGCGCCTGCGCGACCTTGGCAACACCCTGATTGTGGTTGAGCACGACGAAGAAACCCTGCGCTCAGCCGACCACCTGGTGGATATCGGCCCCGGCGCCGGTGAAAAAGGCGGCGAAGTGGTCGCTCAAGGCACGCTGGAAGATGTGATGAATTGCCCTGCCTCCGTTACCGGCCAATACCTGAGCGGGAAGAAATTTATTCCCGTCCCTAAAAAAAGAAGAGAGCCCACCGGTTACTTAACGGTGCTGGGTGCCGCTGAAAACAACTTAAAAAATATCGACGTAACCTTTCCCCTAGGCGTATTTTGCTGTATTTCGGGGGTGTCGGGCAGCGGCAAAAGCTCGCTGGTAAATGAAATTCTTTATAAGTCGCTTGCACGCAGCCTAAACCGCGCCCAGTCCCGTCCGGGCAAGCACTGGGGCATCAAGGGCGTGGAGCAGTTGGATAAAATCATCAACATCGACCAGTCGCCCATCGGGCGCACGCCACGGTCAAACCCCGCCACCTATACGGGGCTGTTTGCCCACATCCGCCGCCTGTTTGCCAGCCTGCCCGAAGCCAAAGCAAGGGGCTATGAAATGGGCCGCTTTTCCTTTAACGTAAAAGGCGGGCGCTGCGAAGCGTGTACGGGCGACGGTGTCCTCAAAATCGAAATGCACTTCATGGCCGATGTATACGTGCCTTGCGAAGTGTGCCACGGTAAACGATACAACCGGGAAACCCTGGAAATCAAGTACAAGGGCCACTCCATTAACGATGTGCTCAACCTCACGGTAGACCAGGCCATGCGCCTGTTTGAAAACCACCCCGCTATTATGCAAAAGCTGCGCACCCTAAGCCAGGTGGGGCTTGGCTACATTCGCCTGGGACAAAGCAGCACCACCTTATCAGGGGGTGAAGCGCAGAGGGTGAAGCTTGCCACCGAACTTAGCCGACGGGCAACGGGAAGAACCATGATCCTGCTTGACGAACCCACCACCGGCCTACACTTTGATGATGTGAACCGTTTAATCAAGGTACTGCAAAAACTAACCGATGCGGGCAACTCCGTGTTGGTGATTGAACATAACCTGGATATCTTGAAAGTGGCCGACTATATCGTGGACCTTGGCCCTGAAGGCGGCATTGGCGGAGGTACGATAGTCGCTCAAGGCACGCCCGAAGAAGTGGCCTCCTGCAAAGAAAGCTATACCGGGCAATACCTGCTGCGCTCAGGCATTCAAACCAAAAAGGAGGGTTAATTCAATGCGCTGCGGATGCCCCCATTGTGAAGCCTTTATGATTCAATCGGAATCAAAAAGCACTTGTACCTGTCCCGACTGCGGATATACCTGCACAGCCTGTCTTGGCACCAACTCTCTTTTGTCCAAAGGAGACATTGATAAAATCAGGCAAGGCACCCTGCCTTTCCCCTTCACAAGTGAAAGCTGAACAGGGGTTTTTCTTGACGAAAGAGCATGATTGCTCTATCATGGACAAAGCAAAATGTAAGGATTGGGAGGAAACCATATGACCCTGCACCCGCACCGTCTTGCAACCAAGCTTGTAAAAAACAACTTAGGTGAAACCTTTAAATATACAATACTTTCCCTCATCATGCGCCTTATTGCGCTTGCGCCTCTGGTGCTGGCTCTTTTGGGGCGGATTCCAGTTGATCCCCCCATCCTGAGCATTGTGGTTGGCTTTATCTCCACATGCGTACTGTACCTGTTTTTAGTCGCCCCCCTGCGCATGGCTTATCGGCGCTTTTTTGCCGCTCAAGCCAGTGGGGAAAGCGCAACATTTTCGCTCGCATGGGGCCCCTCCTTAGCGCTGCAAATCAAGCGCACCCTGCGCAGCTTTTTTTGCCACCTGCCGCTTGTTTTTGCGGCAATGGTTCTCTATCATGACTTGAAATTATCCAACGCCTTGGCACCGCTTAGGCGCCTGTCTTCCCTAGGCGAGCTGCCCGCCAAAATATTGGGCCTTGATTCCGCCCTTTTGCCCGGAGCAGGGGTGATGGTGCTCATTTTTATACTATTTGCCCTTCTGTCCTATCGGGCAGTGATGAAGCATGTATTCCTTGATATGCTTCCCCTTTCAAGCCCTGATCCTTTTAAGGAAGCCAAAGAATTAAAAAAGCGAAACAAGGCTGCCCTTCAAAAGGCAAGGCTGGGCAACTTTTTGCTGTCCCTGCCCTTTGCGCTGACCGCCCTGTATTTCCTGGGAGCGGACATTGCGAGCACGCTTTCCGGTGACATTGTCAGCGACCTGTTAACGGTCATGATTACCCTTTTGAATTTGGATTTTTCTGCCAACGCCCTTTATTGGGTTTTGGGCGCTTTTATGCTTTTGTACCTGCCCCTTTACCCCCTGCGCAAGGCCGCGCTTTCCTGTGCAAGCGTAGAATAATATGCGCCTGGACAAGCTGGTTTCAAAGCTGCTGCCTCTTTCAAGGGCACAGGCTAAAAAAGCCATCAGCTCAGGCGAGGTGCTGCTGAATGGCCAAAAAGCAAGGCCGGAAAACGAAGTGCAGGCAAACGATTTGGTCAGCTATCAAGGCAAAATCTTAAACACCTGCCTTGAGCGCCACTATATGCTGAACAAGCCTCAAGGATACCTGACTGCCGCACGGGATAAAAAACAACAAACCGTGCTGGATTTGTTGCCTCCCGAAGCCATTTCCCTTGGCTGTATGCCCGTAGGCCGGCTGGATAAAGATACCGAAGGCTTGCTGCTGTTTACAACCGACGGGCAGCTGGCTCACCGCTTGCTTGCGCCCAAGCGAATGATTGTCAAAGTCTATGAAGCGGTGGTTAAAAATGGGGTGCTGCCTGAAAGTATCAGCCGTTTTGAGCAAGGCGGAATATTCGGCGACCTTGAAGCCCTGCCCGCCAAGCTTAAAGTGTTAGAAGATGTAGACGCAGCTGCAACAAACCTTGAGCCCGGCAAGTACACCAGGGTATTGGTAGAACTTCACGAAGGCCAATATCGGCAGGTCAGGCGCATGCTTGCTGCCTGCGGCAACGAAGTAGTGTACCTGAAACGCTTGTCATTCGGCCCGCTCAACTTGGATTCACATCTTCCTTTAGGTCAATATCGGCCATTAAGCAAAGAAGAACTGAACAGTTTACGAAAGGCAGTTTCCATTGACTAACAGCATGTACTACGAGGCGCAGCCTAACACCCCTTCAAAGCCTGTTGTGTTTCAGCTGAAGTGGGCAGATGTTCCCTTTACCTTTACCACCGATGCCGGCGTTTTTTCCAAGGGCGAACTGGACCCCGGCACCCGTTTGTTAATCAACAGCCTTCCCTTACCACTTGAAGGCAGCCTGCTTGATTTGGGCTGCGGCTGGGGACCGGTGGGCGTAATCGTCGGCAAGCTATCCCCCGCGGCCTCCATCACCATGTGCGATATTAACGAGCGGGCAGTCAATTTAGCCAAACAGAATTTACGGGATAATGGCGTTAAAGCCGAAGCGCTGGTCCTTGACGGCGCCAAAGGGCTTGATAAGCGCTTTGATGTGATTGCCCTCAATCCACCCATCCGAACAGGAAAAGAAAACGTGTACCGCCTGTTTAGAGAAGCCAAGGAAGGCCTTAAAAAGGACGGCGCTTTTTACATTGTTATCCGCAAACAGCAGGGAGCGCCATCAGCCAAAAAGTACCTGCAAACCCTGTTTGAATCTGTTGATACAGTTGCCCGCAGCGGCGGCTACCATGTATTGTGTTGTAAAGGAGAAGTCCATGAAGTTTGACGCAAGTTTTTTTGACAAGCCCCTTGACCGCCACGGCACCGACTCACGCAAGTGGGACCAGCCGGGCCTGATGGATGAAGAATTCATCCCCCTGTGGATAGCCGATATGGACTTTGCCTGCGCCCCCGCCATCAGCGAAGCGCTTACCAAAAGGGCGCAGCATCCGAACTACGGCTATACTATCTTGTCCGACAGCCTCATTCAAGCCGTGTGCGATTATTGGCAAAGGCGCCACGGAATTAAAGTCAATTCCGAAGAGCTTTGCTTTCTCCCTTCGGTTGTTACCGGCCTTCGTATGGCCGTCAAAGCCCTGTCTGAGCCCGGCGACAAGGTAGCGATCTTTACGCCCGTATACGGTCCCTTCTTTGCGGCCGTTCGTGAAAGCGAGCGCGAGCTGGTGGAAATCGCTCTGGTAAAGGGCGAAGACAACCGTTATACCATTGATTTTGACAAGGTGGAAGAGGCTTTTCAACAAGGGGTCAAGCTGCTCATGTTCTGCTCGCCCCACAACCCTCTCAGCCGTATTTGGACCAAGGAAGAGCTTGTAAAGCTGTGTACACTGTGTAAACAATATGGCGTCAAACTGTCGGTAGATGAAATCCACAACGATTTTATTTACGAAGACCATCCCTTTACTCCCATTTTAGCTTTGGAAGAGGCGCCCGAAGACACCCTGTGCCTTGCCGCCGCCTCCAAAACCTTCAACGTAGCGGGCCTGCAGCTTGCCTACATGATTTCAAAGGACACCCAGCTCATCAAAAAGACGGCGCATACCATGCACTGCCTGGGCATTGAACGGGGCAATATCTTTTCCCTGGTCGCCACAAAAACTGCCTATGAACAGGGCGACGCGTGGCTGGACGGCCTGCTTTGCTACCTTGACCAAAACCGCAAGTTGATTGCGGATTTTGTAGAAAACCACCTGCCTAAGGCAAGGCTTACCCCCATTGAATGTACCTACCTTGCCTGGCTTGACATAAGCGCTTATGAAACGGACGATGCGGCGCTTGAACAAAAGCTCAAAGCCAACAAGGTGGCTTTTACCATGGGCTATGTGTTTTCCAAAGACTTAGGTAAAAATCACCTGCGCATTAACTTCGGTTGCCCCAAGGCCCAATTGCTTGCCGGGCTTGAGCGCCTGAAAAACGCACTGCTTTCATAAAGGAGCGTAACATGTACAAAAAGTTAGATGAAATTCTTTTGTCCCTTCAGCCCCAGATGGTGGAAACCTTAAGGCGCTGGGTGGCCATCCCTTCCGTGAAAGGTGAAGAAACCGAAGGCGCCCCTTATGGCATGGAAGTGCGCCGCTGCCTCGACCAAGCGCTAAAGGACTGCGCCGCCCTTGGCTTTCAGGTTGAAAACATCGGCAACCACGCCGGACACGCGGACCTTGGCGAAGGCGACGATTACGAAGCCCTTGCTATCCTTGCCCACCTTGACGTGGTGCCCGTTGGCGAAGGCTGGACACGCGAGCCTTTTGAGCCCGTGGTGGAAAACAGCCTGATGTACGGCCGCGGAACAAGTGACGATAAGGGACCGGCGGTAGCTGCCCTCTTTGCCATGAAAGCGGTAAAAGACTTAGGCCTTCCTTTAAAGCGCAAAGTGCGGCTTATTTTAGGCTGCGACGAAGAGTCGGGCTCCCAAGACATGCGCTACTATGCCCAGCACGCCACCATGCCCCGCTCAGGCTTCAGTCCCGATGCTGATTATCCCGTCATCAACATTGAAAAAGGCGGTATGCACATTTCTATCGAAGCCTCTTTGCCGCAAGAAGGGCTGCAGGTAGTTTCTTTTAACACCGGCGAAAGGCCCAACGTAGTGCCCGGCTCCGCCAAAGCCAAAGTAAAGGGCGGCGCGGAGCTGGTGCAAAAAGCTGAGACTCTTGCCAAGCAATACGGCTGGAAGGTAGCTGCCGAGGAAAAAGACGGTTTTGTTTCCATCCAAACCACCGGCATTCCCGGGCACGCCGCTTATCCCGAAGCGGGCCTCAACGCCATTGGCATGATGCTTATTGTCCTGCGTGACCTTGGCGCAGCCGGCCCCATCACCACCCTGGCCGATACCATCGGCACAAGCTACTATGGCGAATATATGAATGCCAGCGTTGAAGACGGCCAGTCGGGCAAGCTCACCTGCAATATCGGCATCATCCGTGTGGAAGCGGGTAAGCTCTATGCCCTGCTTGATTTGCGTACACCCGTGCTTGCCAATCAGGAAGAAATTTTCAAAGCCATCAGCGCTTCCATGCCCGATTGCAGCCTCATTTTGGTTTCGTCAAGTCCACCGCACATGGTACCCGAGTCCAGCGAGCTGGTGCAAAAGCTGCTGGAAGCCTACCACGAAGTGACAGGCAATGAGAAAAAGACGCTGGCCATCGGCGGGGGCACCTACGCAAGGGCGCTGGAAGAAGGGGTTGCCTTTGGCGCTTCCTTCCCGGGCGAACCTGAAGT
The DNA here is from genome assembly GCA_964346155.1 of uncultured Oscillospiraceae bacterium. Classification (GTDB taxonomy): domain Bacteria; phylum Bacillota; class Clostridia; order Christensenellales; family Aristaeellaceae; genus DTU024. Next base: position 18,094 of record CAYFTJ010000004.1, on the reverse strand, counting down.
CGCCCACCAGGCCGATGAGCACATACGTCTGGAAAGCCTGTATAAGAGCATGAAAATTTTCGCCCTTGCCATTATCAAACTATGCGGAAAGGAGAGCGCTTAATTGGACACAACCCTTGCTCCCATCAAAATGCTGCCTGCCTACCGCTACGGCAAAGCGACCCCTTGGGGTGGCGACGCCCTGGAGGGGCTATTTGGCCGGCAGCTGCCCGACAAACGCACGGGTGAATCGCTGGAAATAAGCGCTCTTTCAGGCCTTTCAAGCCAGGATGAAGAGGGAAACACCCTGCCAGAGCTTATCCAAAAGCACGGTGAAAACCTGGTCGGCCGCTACGCGGACCAGCCCTTTCCCTTGCTTTTGAAGCTGATTAGCGCGCGGGATTTGCTAAGCGTACAGGTGCATCCCGATGATGCCTATGCCAAAGAACACGAAAACAAGCTGGGCAAAACCGAAGCCTGGATCATCGTGGACTGCGAGAAAGGCGCCGAGCTGGTCTTTGGCGTTAAAGAAGGAACAAGCATGGATGAGCTTGAAAAGGCTTCCCTAAAAGGCGCTGCCATTGAAAAACTGCTTGAGCGCGTCAAGATAAAGCCCGGCGATGCTTTCATGATTAACGCCGGCACCCTGCATGCCATCGGCGCAGGCATTGTGCTGTATGAAATCCAGCAGTCAAGCGACGTGACTTACCGCTTTTACGATTGGCAGCGTACCGACAAGGACGGCAACAAGCGCCCCCTTCATTTGAAAAAGGCGCTGGATGTGGTAGATTTAGACGTGCGACCAAGTACTTACCCGCAAAAGGCTATCACGCCCGCGAGAACTCTGCTGGTCGAATGTCCCTACTTTGCCACCGAATCTTTGCGTGGCTGTGATAAAGAGGCTTTACCTTCATTTGCGGGCAGTTTCGGTATGCTCACCGCCCTAAGTCCCGCCATCCTCTATTACAGCGGGGAGGCTATGGAGCTTGAGGCGGGCCAAACCGTTTTCCTGCCTTCCAATGGCTATGATCTTACAGTAACCGGCGAAAAGCTGCTGCTTAGCTACCCGCCGCTACAACCATAAGGAGTTATTGAACATGATGAACAACAAAAAGTATCTGATTCCCGTTATCGCCCTGCTTGCGGCGCTGTGGATCATTCCCCAACAAATTTTCTTTGGCATCGTCATCGGCATGGCCTTGCTTGTCCTGCTGATGGAAATCCCGCCGGGTGACATCGTCAACAAAATCAAGCTGCTTGTTGACAAGTACATACGCTAAGATGATTAAAAACCTCGTTTTCGACATGGGTCGCGTGCTGATTGATTACGACCCCGATGCCATCCTCCTTTCGCAAGGTGTAAGTGACCCGGGTGAGCGAAAACTGCTCACCGAAGTCATCGCTTCCAGCCCTCTTTGGGCGCTGATGGATTGGGGCCATATCGATGAAATAGAGCTTGAAAAGCAGGTGCTTCCAAAGCTTCCTCAGCATTTGCACCATGCGGCCCATCAATATATTTCGCATTGGAACGAGCGCCTCATTGTCATTGACGGAATGGCCGAACTTATCGGGCGTTACCACGGAATGGGTTATCGAATATTCTTATTATCCAATGCCTCTTCAAGGGCGAACGACTACTTCCATACCATCCCCGGCAATGAGTACTTTTCCGGCACGCTTTTCTCAGCGGATGTAAAAATGGTCAAGCCCATGCCCGCTATCTACGAGGCTTTTCTGGAAAAATTCTCCCTACAAGCCAAAGAATGCGTGTTTATCGACGATTTGCCCGCCAACATTGCCGGCGGCATGACCGTAGGCATGCAAGGCATTGTCTTTCGAGGCGATACGGCCGCCTTACAAAAAGAGCTGGACAGTCTGCTCGGCTTAATCTAAGGCTTTTTCATGATAAAGCAAGGAAGTTTTCAATTCCAGTCCGCTTGAAAAGCCGCCCAGGCCACCCTTGGCCACAACGCGGTGACAGGGAATCATCAACAAAATAGGATTTTTAGAAAGCGCCTGTCCCACAGCTTGGGCAGACATCCTTGGTTTATTCATTAGCGCAGCCACTTGTTTGGCCAAATCGCCATAGCTTATGGTTTGACCAAAGGGAACGCGCATGCACTCTTGCCACACCCTTTGCTGAAAAGCCGTTCCTTCCGGCGCAAGGGGCAGCAGAGACAATGGTGTTTTCTTGGAAAAATAAGCGTCCAGCCAATCTTTTGCCAAAAGCAAAACTGGTTGGCTGAATACATCCGTATTGCAGATCACTTCATCCGTTTCTACTAAAAGCTCTACAATTTTCCCGCCTCTGGCGGCTATGACAAAATTGCCCATCGGGCTTTGATAGCTTAGTCTTTCCATATGCCCCTCCTTTTTTTCATTATCCCTTAAACCCTGTGAACTCGTCAACCATTGCCCCAACAAAAAAGATTTGCTATAATTTGCTAAACAGGAGGCTTACATGCAAGGATGGAATAAATGGGACCACCGTTTCATGGACTTGGCTAAACAGGTCGCTACCTGGTCCAGTTGTTTCGCGCCCGACCGTGAGGTGGGCTGTATTATCGTCAGAGATAAACGCGTGATTACCACCGGCTACAACGGCGCCCCGGCCGGTATGCAAACCTGCGTGGAAAAAGGCGAATGCCTAAGGAGAAAGTTGGGTATTCCCTCGGGTACACGGGCGGAAATCTGCTACGCCATCCATGCGGAGCAAAACGCTATTATCCAGGCAGCTAAACTGGGTATCTCCATTGAAGGGGCCACCCTTTACTGCACCCACCAGCCCTGCTCCATGTGCGCCAAGATGATTGTCAATGCAGGCATCGTGCGCGTTGTATACGAGCAAGGCTATCCCGACGAATTTTCCCTGGAATTTTTCAGAGAAACAGGTGTTTTATTACAACGCTATCCGAAGGGAAACCAAGATGAGCAAAACTAAAGCTAAGTTCTCAACCAAGCAGCTCGTTGTGATGGCCATGATTGCCGCCATGGGCATCGTGCTGGAAAAGTATTTGGGCAACACCGGGCCTAAAAACTTCCGTCTCCCCTCTTCCTACATCGCCATGGCCATGTCGGGTATGCTTTACGGACCCGTGCCTACGATGCTGGTGGCTACCGTCATTGACATTTTGGCCAATCTCGGATCGGATTTCAATCCCGTTTTTGTTTTCATCGCCTGCTTCCAAGGATTGTTATACGGCCTGACCATGCACAAAAAATCCGAAAAGGTGCCGGAGCTCTTGCAGGCCATTATTGCCCAAGGCGTGGTCACGGTGCTGATTTACTGGACCGCCAATACTTTGGCTTTGTATTTCATGTATGGGGTCCCCATCACGCCCATCAAGTTTTTGCGCACCCTGGTCACCTATCCCCTGCAAGTTTATACCCTATACCTGCTGCTTCGCTACCGCAAACCTTTTGAGCAGCATGCCCAATAATAAAGGAGAAATCCATGCGCAGATTGATCTGTCTGTTCTTGTCTTTCCTCGTTTTATGTAGCGGCGCCTTAGCCACCACCCAAAGAGAGGATGTGTTAAGCAAAATCAGCGTGCTTGACCCTCAGGAGATTCCCGCAACCCCCGAAGGCATGCATCACTATCTTTTGCTGTGCATGGATTCCTGGAACGCTAACTTAAAAAACTTAGGTTATTCCGACGGCATGGTCCTTTTATCAGTAGATGAAGCCACAGGCCGCCTGATGATAACCAGCTTCATCCGAGACATGCTGGTTGTTCATCCCGATGGAGACCCCGGCAGGCTTACTTATATCGTGAAAGAGTTTGGCGTAGAAGGGCTCATCAATACCATCAACCGCCATTTTGGCATTCAAATTGAAAAGTACATCATGATGGACTGGGGGCAGGTGCAAGCCATCGTGGACGCAGCCGGCGGCGTGAAGCTCAATGTCACCAACGCCGAAGCTTCATATCTGAAAAACTACGCCATTTCCGCCACCAGCACCAGCCCTTCCATGACCTATGGCGGCGACTACCACTTTACCGGCCATGCAGCCGTCATTTACATGCGCATGCGAAAGGTGCGCGCCTCAAACGGCGAAGCGCAGGACTTTGGCCGCACTTTCCGTACCCGGTATGTATTGAGTCAATTGGCAGACAGCCTCAGGGACATCAGCTATGAAGAAGCCGAAAAGCTTCTAGATGCCATTCTTTCCAATACCCTGGATACCAACCTGAGCGTAACTGACGCTTTGGAAGCCTTTAACATAATTTGGAACCTGCGGCATTCGCCCCTTGAAACCACTCGCCTGCCTTACGACGGCACAGTGCGTCCTTATGAATACTACGGAGGAGCCGGGCAGCTTTTGGATTTTGAAACCAACCGCAAGCTGTTTTCAGACTTCCTCTTCCAACAAAGCTTTGTGGTAAGTGATTGATGAAAAAACAAACGAAAGCCAACATCGACAAAATACGCGAAATCTTAAAGGAAATGTACCCAAGTCCCAAGGCCGAACTGAATTTTACCAATCCTTTTGAAACCTTGGTGGCCACCATCCTCTCAGCGCAGGCGACCGACAAGCAGGTGAATAAAGCCACCCCCGCGCTCTTTCGGGATTATCCCACAGCCGAAAAAATGGCAGCGGCAACTCCCGAAGAGATTTTTCCCTATGTGAGAAGCTGTGGCTTTCACTCCAAGGCCACCAACCTGGTCATGACCGCGCGCCGCCTGGTGAGTGACTTTGGCGGCAAAGTGCCTTCCTCCATGGAGGATTTAACCAGCCTGCCTGGTGTGGGGCGCAAAACCGCCAACGTGGTGCGGGCAAACGCCTTTCAAATTCCTTCCTTTGCTGTGGATACCCATGTGTTCAGGGTCAGCAACCGCCTGGGCTTGGTATTTGCCAAAAACGTCCGGGAAACCGAAAAGCAGCTTGAAAAAAACATCCCCAAAGAAGACTGGATTGACTGCCACCACCGATTGATTCTGCACGGGCGCAGGCTGTGCAAGGCACCTACGCCCAAATGCGAAGACTGCCCCCTTCAAGACCTATGTAAGTATCATCAAGAGCAAACCGCTCTTTAAACTAAATGATAACCGAGAGGCGTCCGATGCGTTTTTATCACAACTCCCAAGACTTGAACTGTCGCCAACCCTTTGGCGCGGTTCCTTGCAAAACACCCATAACGCTTTGCCTATATGTAGCTCAGGCGGTCAAAGAGGTGCAGCTGCGCCTTTGGCAGGGCACCAGCACCTATGTGCTCATGGAGTATAAGGGTTATGGCAAGTACGAGGCGAAAATAACGGCCCCCGACCATCCCCTGGTCTGGTGGTATGATTTTTTAATCATCACCCAGGATGGACGTACGGTTTATTACGGCAACGCCATGGATGAGTTGGGAGGCGAAGGGAGCGCCTCCGATAATCGGCCCCCTTCTTTCCAAATCACAGTATACGACCCTGCCTTCCAAACACCCGCCTGGTTGCGTGAAGGCGTCATGTACCAGATTTTCCCCGACCGCTTTTATCGGGAAAAATTGCCCACCAGCACCCGAACAGACGTGTATTTGCACGAAAATTGGTCGGATATTCCTTCCGTCAGCCCCGATCCTCGCAGCGGCGATAACCAGGCCTTTGACTTTTTTGGCGGCACGCTGGAAGGTATCCGGCAAAAACTGGATTATCTGGAAGATTTAGGCATCACGGTTTTATACCTGAACCCCATTTTTAAAGCCCGGTCCAACCATCGCTACGATACGGGCGACTATATGCAGGTGGACCCCTTACTTGGCACCAACGACGATTTAAAGCGCCTGTGCAGCGACGCAAAGACCCGCGGCATTCGGGTTATTTTGGACGGGGTGTTTTCCCATACCGGCGAAGACAGCCTCTACTTTGACCGCTATGGCAACTATGGCGGCAACGGCGCCTATCAGGGCAGATCTTCGCCCTTCTATGGTTGGTACCAGTTCCGCCGCTTCCCCGACGAGTATGCCTGCTGGTGGAATATCCCGACGCTGCCTGAAGTCAACAAGAATAACCCCCATTACAATCTATTTATCAACGGTGAAAAGGGTGTTGTGCGCACCTGGCTTCACAAGGGCATTAGCGGCTGGCGTCTGGATGTGGCGGATGAATTGCCCATACATTTTCTTGAAAACATCCGCAAAGCCAGCCAGGCCGAAAAGAAGGATGCCGCCATCATCGGCGAAGTATGGGAAGACGCAAGCCGTAAAATGGCCTATGGTCAGCTGCGCTCCTATTGCCTTGGCAACACGGTCGATTCGGTCATGAACTATCCCCTGCGGGATGCCCTGATCAATTTTTTCGTAGGCCGCATCAATGCCGCGAAGCTGGTGCGCATTATCAACTCCCTGCAGGAAAATTATCCCACCACTTTCTTTTATTCCTTAATGAATCTGCCCGGCAGCCACGACAGAGCCCGCATTCTCAACGTCCTGAGCGACTATGAATATACCTCCATTCCCTGGAAGGACAGGGGCAAAATGAAGCTGTCTTTAAAAGCAAAAACGCTTGCCAAAGACCGCTTTAAGAAAATGTTACAAATTATTTTCAGCATGCCCGGCCTGCCGGCCATCTATTACGGAGACGAAGCCGGTATGGAAGGGGCAGCCGACCCCTTTAACCGCGCCACCTTCCCCTGGGACAATATCGATACGGAGCTGCACGAGTATACCAAGGACTTGGTCAAAAAGCGCCACGATAATCCGATATTAAAAACAGGTTTTCTCGCTCTTTCGGCTCAAGGAGAAGATACCGTCTGCCTTGTGCGCTATCTCAAAGACGGCAAAGACGCTTTTGGCAAGAAGCTGGAAGGCGACACCTTCTTCCTTCGCATCACCCGGGACCGCATGAACCGAAGGGTGGACGATTAGCGATTCAATCGCTGTTCTAAAAGTAACGCAGTATCATACCCCGACAAATCACCGTCGGGGTATTGTTACGTTTTTATAAAAAAATTGTTATTTTTCTTGACATTCTAAGCTCTGCATCCTATAATAAACCAAATGATTTGGTGGAGGTTTCCGTTATGGCGCAACGATTAATTAAGCGCTTGCTCGCACTGGTGTGCGTTTTTGCGCTTCTTTTGCCTGTCCCGTCGCTTGGGACAAGCCCTTATCCTTTTGTGGGTTACATCATAGAAAGCACGGCCTTGCGCTCAAACGCGTCCAATAAGGCTGGTATTGTGGTGCAATTGCCCGCCGGCTCGGCGGTTCAGGTAACCGGAGAAAAGGATGGTTTTTATATCGCCGCCTATGACGGCAAGATTGGCTACGTCAGCCAACAATCCGTCACCGATAACTTTGATCCCGGCGCCACCCAGTTTGGCGCCCCTGCGGCCGACTATAAAACTGCCGCTTCCTATCCCCTCCTGGGGCAGGGAGACAGCGGCGATGCTGTTGAAGACCTCCAAAACGCCTTAAAAGAGCTTGGTTTCCTTCCCGGAAAGGTGGATGGTAAATACGGCTCACAAACCAAAGACGCCGTTGCCGCCTTCCAAAAAAGCAACAAGCTCACCGAAACCGGCGTTGCCGATCCCAACACCCAGCAAACCCTGTTTGAAAAAAGTGTTGTCAACAGCCGCGGAAGAAACATGTATGTCAAAACCATCGGCGCTGTTGCGCAGGTGAATGTTCGCCAAAACGACCGGGGCACCCAGGTCAAAGCCATTCAGAATCGCCTCAAAGAGCTGGGTTACTATAAAGGCACTGCCGACGGCGTCTATGGCCTTGCCACCGCCAATGCCGTCAAAGAGCTTCAGCGTGCCCATCGCATCAAAGCAGACGGTGTTGTGGGGGCCAAGACCCGTGAGGCCCTTGCCCTTGGCAATGTACTGCCGACCGATGCGCCCAAACAGCAAGCCGCGGTCACCGTGACCCTCTCCCCCCAGCAAAACACACAATATGAGCAAAGCCAAAAACAGGAAGCCACCTATCCTTATGTCACCACCGCCAGCGACCCGGTCAACCTGCGCACCAGGGCCAGCACCCGCTCCACCAGGCTGGTCACCGTGCCCCGGGGCGCCAGTATCAACGTCTTGTCCGTCGCAAACGACGACTGGCTCAAGGTAGAATACGGCACCCGCACCGGCTATGTTATGGCCCAGTATGTGAATATTCCCGAAATCTATCTGCCCGGTAAAAGTTTTGATGTGGACGCAAGCGCCCGCATCCGCTATGAAACCCTCGCCCAAGGCGCTTCGGGCACAAAGGTTAGCACCTTGCAGGAAGCCTTAAACGAGCTGAACTTCTATTCCGATAAAATCGACGGTCTCTATGGCTCAGGCACCGCAAGGGCTGTTCAAAATTTCCAAAACGCAAACGGCTATAAGGCAACGGGTATTGCCCTGCCAGAAATGCAGCAGCTGCTCTATGAAGGCAAGCCCAAAAATTCTCAGGGCCGCAAGGTATCTCTTGCCATTTTGCCCCCTGTTGATAACCCCGACATGACCATCGGCGATAAGGGCAGGCAGGTTGAAAGCCTGCAAACCACGCTCGCCGCTTTAGGCTTTTATCAAGGTGCCATCGACGGCGTCTACGGAAGAAAAACGGCCAACGCCGTCAAAGCTTACCAAAAAGCCCACTCCCTGCGCCAGACGGGCAAAATGAATTCGTTTACCTGGCTGTCGCTCAATGCCGTTCTTTCAACGCCCGCTCCCGGCAGCAACGACTACTATGTGGATCTTAACGAAAACAACGTCATCGTCATGACCAAAGGCACCCGTGGAATAGCCGTCACGAGGCTGGAAACCAGACTCGTCGCCCTTGGCTATACCCAAGCCGTTGTCGATGGCGTATACGACAATAAGGATATCGAAGCCGTGCGCGCCTTCCAGCGCAACAACGGACTCACTTCTTCAGGCACAGCGGACCTGAATACCCAGCGCGCCCTGTTTAGTGACTCGGCAATCGGCGCTTCTGGCGGAGCGCCCGAAGGCTGGCAGAGCTTAAACAGCCCCGCTCCCCCGGTTACCGTAACGGTAGCGCCGGAAGTTAACGAAACCCTGCGCATCGGTTCGACCGGCGAAGCGGTCAAGGCTCTTCAGTCCCGCTTAATTTCCTTGCAGTATCTATCAGGCAAAGCCGACGGAATCTACGGCACCCAAACCGCTCGCGCCGTGACCGCTTTCCAAAAAGCATCAAAACTGCAGGCAGACGGTATTGCCGGCCAGCAAACCTTAACCGCCCTCTATGGCGCGGACGCCCCCAGCAACCTGCCCGCCGCGCAGCCCGGCCTATCCCAGTCTGGCGCGCTTAAGCGCACCATGCGCATTGGCGACAGGGGCGACGATGTGAAGCAGTTGCAGCAGATTCTCTACCGTTTAGGGTACCTGAGCGGCGGCATCGACGGAATCTTCGGGCCCTCAACGGGCACCGCGGTCAGCGCTTTCCAAAAGAAAAACAGCCTAACGGCTGACCGCATCGTCGGCTCCCTCACCTGGGCCAAACTCAATGCTTCAAACGCCGTTGGCGCCTCCTCATTGCCCATCAACCAGGGCAGCGTCACCGGGAGCAGTTCAAGCCCCGCCCAAAGCCAAGGCTTTACCGCCCCCAAAGCAAGAGAAGTGCGCTTTGCCATGTGGTACAGCGAAGTCAGGGCCCGCGCGAAGTCAATGCCTAAAGCAACCATCTACGACTTTATGACCGGCAAACACTATAACGTCAATATCTTCTCAAACGGCGCCCACGCGGACGCCGAGCCCATCACCGCCAAAGACACCGCCACCATGGAAGCCGCTCTTGGTAAAGACAACTGGACGCCCCGTCCGGTCTGGGTCATCTTCAGCGACGGCAGGGTCTATATGGCCGCTACCCACTCCCGCGGCCACGAAGTAGACCACAACCCCAACAACAACCTGCAAGGCCATATCTGCATCCACTTCCCCAGGGAAATGAGCGAAGCTGAAAAGACCGGTCCCTACGCTGTAAGCCACCAGAACGCCATTTTGGCTGGCTGGGACGTGACCCAATCCATGATCAAATGATAACCATCGCAATAGACGGCGCTTCCGGCGCCGGAAAATCCACCTTATCGGATGCCTTGGCCCTTCGCCTTGGCATCCTTCATATCGACACGGGCGCCATGTACCGCGCTGTGGGTCTGTGCGCCTTAAACAACGGCATTGCGCCAGATGATGAGCAGGCGGTGGTTTTGCTCATTCAAGAGGGCAAGTGCGTGGTTGATGTAAAGCACGAAAACCACCAACAGGTAACGCTTTTAAATAACCGGGATGTAAGCGGCCAGATAAGGCAAGAAGAAGTGGGCCTTGCGGCTTCGACCGTTTCCCGCTATAAGGCAGTGCGGAAGTATCTGGTCAAACGCCAGCAGGAAATCGCCCGTCAAATCCCTTTGATTATGGATGGACGGGACATCGGCACCGTGGTTTTGCCTCACGCCAAGGCCAAGATTTTCCTGGAGGCCTCGTCCGAAGTGCGGGCGCTCAGGCGCTGCAAGCAGCTTGGTATCAACCCGGACAGCCCTCAGGGCCGGGAAGTCTATACCAGCCTTGTTGCAAGAGACGAACAGGACACTAAACGCAGTGTCGATCCTTTAAGAAAGGCCGACGATGCCATACTTATTAACACCGACCACCTGACGTTTGAAGAAACATTAAATAAAATGCTGCAAGTAGTAGAGGAAGCCTATGGAAAACAAGAAAACTAACCCGCCCAGAACCCCTTTTTATACCTTTGCACGGATCGTGCTTACCATCTTGGCTCCCTTTTTCTATCCCTTCCGGGTACATAACCGAGAAAGGCTGTCCGCGGATGCCCCTTTCATGATTGTTCCTAATCACTTAACCTTGTTTGACCCCATCGTTATAGCCGTTGCTACCAGGAAATATGAAATCCGCTTCCTTGGCAAAAGTAGCCTGCGCAACAACCGTGTTTTACGCTGTATTGTGGATCACTTGCACATGATTCCTGTGGTGCGCAATGCTACCGACATGATGGCCATGCGCTCCTGCCTGAAGACTTTAAAACAGGGACATGTGCTGTGCATTTTCCCTGAAGGCACCCGCAAAAAGGAAGTGAAAGAAATTTCTTTAGAGGAAATGCACACTGGTGCTGCTTTGATTGCCTTGCACAGTAAGGTCAAGGTATTGCCCGTTTACATCTCCGGCAAGCTCCGCCCGCTTCGCATGACCGATATTTATGTAGGCGAATTTATCGATACGGCCGAGCTTGCGCAGGAAGGGGTCAATAAAGATACCTGCCTTGAACTAAACAACCGTATCCTAGCGGCTTCTCATCAAATGAGAAGACAGCACGAACAGAGCGCAAAATGAAGTTTTTGCGCTTTTTTCCTTGACTAAACTCCGTTTTTGGTGTATTTTGGGAGGGTAAGATTGCCAGTTGAAGTAGCCAGACACGCGGGCTTTTGCTCAGGCGTGCGCAGCGCGGTCAATCAAGCGCTTCAGACGGCGCGCGATTGCAGGCAGAAAAACCTTGCTTGCCGCTCGCTCGGGCCCCTGATTAATAACCCCGATGCCGTCAAGGCCTTGGAAGAAGAGGGGCTTGTCGCCGTAGAGCATCCCGAGGATGCCAAAGGCTGCGTGCTCATCATCCGCAGTCACGGCGTTACCGAAAAAATTTTCAAAGAAGCAGTGGCACTTGCGCATGAGGTAATCGATTGTACCTGTCCGTTTGTTAAACGCTTACACCAGACAGTCGAAAACTATTCAAAAGACGGGCTGCCCATCGTCCTGATCGGCGATAAAAAGCACCCTGAAGTTGTCGGCACAGCCGGCTGGTGCAAGGGAGATGTGTACCTTGTCGAAACTGACGAGGACGTACAAGCCCTTCCCCCTGTCTGTAAGGATGCCTTGGTGGTTAGCCAAACCACCTTCCGGCTTAAAACCTTTGAACGGCTGGTCAAACACTTAAAACAGCGCTTCCCTGACATTCTCGTGTCCAACACCATTTGCTCGGCAACCAAGATAAGGCAGGAAGAAGCCAGGGAACTGGCCGCAAGAAGCGACATGATGATTGTCGTGGGCGGCAAAACCAGCGCCAACACCCGCAAGCTGTATGAAACTTGCCTGAGTTGGTGCCCCAACACCATTTTGGTGGAACGTGCGGCGGATATCCCGTCTCACTGCAAACCCCGAGGGGTTAATATAGGAATCACCGCCGGCGCATCCACACCGGATTGGTCACTTAAGGAGGTTGTAATCACCATGAACGACATCGAGAAAATCGATCAAATGACGCCTGAAAGCGTTGAAGAACAGGTCCAGGAAGCTGTTCAAGAAGAGGCTGTAGAAGAAGTAGCAGTCCAGGCAGAAGCTGCCCAAGAAGCCGTTGAAGCTGTTGAAGAAGAAGTTGCTGAAGAGGCAGCGGAAGAAGAAACAGCCGAAGAAGAAGTGCAGGAAGCCCAGGAACATCCGTCCCACGGCGATATTAGCATGCTTCAGGAAGCCGTAAGCAATTTTGAACGCATCCGCACCGGACAAACCGTAGAAGGCAAAGTTGTCTTGGTTAGCGAAGACGAAGTGAGCGTCAATATTGACTATAAATCCGATGGCCTGCTCAAAAAGAGCGACATGGTCGATGAAGACGTCCAGGTGGGCGATACCATCGAAGTTGAAGTTGTCAAGCTCAATGACGGCGAAGGCAACGTCATTCTCTCCCAGCGCAACATCATCAACAAAAAGCTGTGGGCTGAGCTTGTTGAAAAGTATGAAAACGGCGAGTACGTCCAGGGCGTTGGCGGGCAAGCTGTTAAGGGCGGCCTGATCGCCTACATCAGCAATGTGCGCGCCTTTATCCCCGCCAGCCACCTGGCTCGCCACTATGTGGAAAACGTTGGTCAGTTTGTGGGCCAGACCCTCAAACTCAAGATCATCGAACTTGACCACGACAAAAAGCGCCTGGTTGCCAGCCGCAAGCAAGTGATCGAAGAAGAAAGCGCAAAGGCCAAGGAAGAAGTCTGGGCCCGCCTTGCAGAAGGCGATGTGGTTAAGGGCATTGTCCGCCGCTTCACCAACTTTGGCGCCTTTGTCGATCTGGGCGGCGTGGATGGCCTCATTCACATCACCGATATTTCCTGGAACCGCAACGTATCCCCCAAGGATGTATTTAAGGAAAACCAGGAAGTTGATGTACTGGTCCTTGCCCTGGATACCGAGCGCGAGCGCATCAGCCTTGGGTACAAGCAGCTGCAGCCCACCCCTTGGGATGACGTGGTAGACAAATACCCTGTCGGCAGCATCTTGGTGCGCAAGGTTGTTCGCATCCGTCCCTTCGGTGCCTTCATCGAGCGGGAGCCCGGCGTAGATGGCCTGTGCCACATTTCCCAGGTTTCCGTCAACCGCATCAATAAGGTAGAAGACGTATTAAAGCCCGGTCAGGAAGTAGCCGTTAAGGTGCTGAACGTCGATCCCGAAGCCAAACGCATTAGCCTATCCATCCGTGAAGCGATGGAAGACGCCGCCTTTGACTATTTTGCAGAAATTCCCGGCGAAGAGCTTGCAGAAGAAGCTGAAGAGGTGGTAGAAGAAGTCGCCGAGGTTGTTGAAGAGGCGGCTGAAGAAACCGCCGAAGAACCCGTTGAATAAGAGGCCCAGGAAGCTGTGGAAGAAGCGGTCGAAAAACCCGCTAAGGAAGCAGAAAAAGGCAGCCAGGAAGCATAAAGCCATAGGCTTGTCTCCCTAACTTCAATCGTTTATCTTTATGAGAACCGTTCAAGCGGTTCTCTTTTTCCGCCTTTTATTGCCCCCTGCCCCGGCCTTTGGTATAATACGCTTTGTTTGGACGAAAGGAACAATTGTATGCAAAAAATCAAATCTATTTTTGCTCCTCACGATATGACCGAGGGCACGCCGTGGAAAAATATCCTTACCTTTGCTGTTCCCCTACTGATTGGCAACCTGGTACAGCAACTATATAACGCCGTTGACACCGCCGTTGTAGGCCAATATGTAGGCGATGAGGCCGTTGCCGCGGTTACATCCAGCATGCCCATCATCAACTTGCTCTTGGCGCTCATGGTAGGCATTGCTACCGGTACAGGCATCCGGGTTTCCCAGCGATTTGGGGCAAAAGACCGCGAGAACCTTTCGCTTGTGATCGGCAACTGCCTGACCCTTACCTTTATAAGCTCGTTGATCATCATGGGCGTAGGCCTTCCATTGGTTCCTATTCTGCTCAACTTGCTGGACACGCCTCCGGAAATCATGGAATGGACCAGCCAGTATCTCACCATTTTTCTGGCCGGTGTATCGGGCGCTATGTTTTATAACATGCTTTCGGGTATTTTGCGAGGGATGGGCGATTCCTTTTCCGCCCTTGTTTTTCTTATCATTGCAGCGCTGTTAAACGTAGTTTTGGACCTGTGGTTTGTAATCCAGTTTGATATGGCTGTAGCCGGCGTTGCCCTTGCCACCATCATTTCCCAGGGCATATCCGCAGTGCTGTGCTTTATCAAGCTCAAGAGCATGTCTTCCGTGTTTGATATTAACCCAAAGACCTTGCGCATCAATAAAAATGTTACTCTAGATATGATTAAACTGGGTTTGCCCACCGGCATCACGCAAGCCGTCTTTTCTCTTGCCATGCTGCTAATTCAGCGCCTTGAAAACGGTTTTGGCCCCATGTTCATTGCCACCACCGGCATCGTCAAGCGGGTGGACGGTTTTACCATGCTGCCCAGCTTTTCCTTTGGCAGCGCCATGACCACCTTTATCGGCCAAAACGTCGGCGCCCGTAAATATGATAGGCTGCACAAAGGCGCTGTTCAGGGAGCCAGGCTTGCTTTTTTCACCTCCGTGGTGCTCACCTGCGCCATTCTTCTGTTTGGGCGCAGAATGCTTGGAATTTTCACCAAAACCCAGGAAGTAATTGATATGGGCATGAGCATTATGCTTATCTTGGTACCAGGCTACCTGGCCATGGGCCTAACCCAAACCATGTCGGGCGTGATGCGCGGGGCGGGCGACACCGTAACTCCCATGGGCATTTCCCTTTTCACGGCCCTCGTAGTGCGCACAACGCTTGCCTATCTGTTGGTTGCCCTATCCAGAACGCCGGAAAACCCGGTGGGAAACCCGCTGATGGTGTATGTATCCATGGTCATTAGCTGGGTCACAGGTGCTTTGGTCAACGTCTACTTTTACCGCCGAGGCCGCTGGCGCAGGCTATTGCCCAGCGCAAGTGAAGGTACCGATGAAGCTTGACGGGCGCTATATTGACCTTGCCAAAATTGTCGACAGCGGACAGTGCTTTCGCATGACGCCAAGCGACCAAGGCTTTGAAATCGTCGCGTCCGGCAGGCATGTGCATTGTTGTCACAAAGGTGATACTATTACCATTAAGGGCGATAATGACCGGGCCTTTTGGGAACAATACTTTGATTTGGGCACCGATTATCAGGCCATCCTTGACTCCATTGACCCAAGCGACGCCTTCCTGCAAGCGGCTTGCAGTTACTCCAAGGGACTTACTATCCTTAATCAAGACCCTTTTGAAACGCTCATTTCCTTTATTATCAGCCAGAGAAAAAGCATCAAGGCCATCCGCAGCTGTGTGGAGAGCCTGTCGCGGCGCTTTGGCCAAAAGATAGGTCAAAGGCATTTGTTTCCTATACCCACGGCACTTGCCGAAGCTGACCCGGAAGAATTAAAAACCTGTGCCGTTGGCTACCGTGCGCCCTACATTCAAAAGAGCGCCCAAATGGTAGCAAACGGTGAAATAAACTTGCAGGCGCTGTATCGGCTGGATCACCCAAGCCTCATCAAACAGCTGTGCCGCTTTCCCGGCGTGGGCGTGAAGGTTGCCTCCTGCGTTTCCCTGTTTGCCTATCACAACATGGAAGCCTTCCCCCGGGACGTGTGGATTTTGCGGGTGGAAGAGCAGGAATATGGCGGCCGCTTCCCGGAAGAAAAATATCCGCAAACAGCAGGTTTCCTCCAGCAATGTATGTTTTTCTATGGCAAAAGTAAGCAATATAAGACAAAATCTGTCCAAACCTCTTAGAATATGGTATACTTTTTAATAGAAAGGAGGGGCTATGGCAAAAAACACAGGCAGAAAACCGGTCGTCCAAAATCGCCGCGCTCGCCATGAGTACTTTGTAGAAAGCACTTACGAAGCGGGCATTGAACTCAAAGGCACGGAAGTGAAATCCATGCGCCTTGGGCGGGTGAACCTTCAGGAAAGCTACGCTCAAGTGAAAGACGGCGAAGTGTTTGTTTACTCCATGCACATCAGCCCCTACGAACAGGGCAGCTACTTTAACACCGACCCCATGCGCCCCAAGCGTCTTTTGCTTCATAAAAGCGAAATTCGCAAGCTGCAAGCGGCCGTCATGCAAAAGGGCTACACCCTCATTCCGCTTCAAATTTACCTTAAAAACGGGCGAATGAAAATGGAACTGGGCGTCTGTATCGGTAAACAGCTGCACGACAAGCGACAGGCCAGGGCCAAGCGCGATGCTAAGCGAGACATGGACAGGGCTTTGCGCCAGCATTCTGGCTAAAACCACTTTCCACCAACATGGGGGTGCACTGGTTTCGACGGGGATGGACGAGGCACTGTAAGCGAGCCGTGGACCCTGGCCACGTTAAAACGGGGAAATTAAAAGTAACTGACAACAATCAGAATTACGCTTTCGCGGCCTAAGGCCCGAACGTCGACCTTGAGCGCTCACGGCTTAAGATAATCGGCGCCATTAATGTGAGGAACTGGTACGTTTAAGCTTTGCGATGTACCCGAATTATGAAGCTACCGACCCCAAGAGCCTGCCGCTCGGCGCTTGGGCGGGGGAATCTTAATAGATAGGCTACGCTCGTAGAAAACGGTGTTGGCGTGTTCTCGGACAGGGGTTCGATTCCCCTCACCTCCACCAATCTGGGAGGCCATAATTTACATGGCCTCCCCGTTTTGTTATATACCATAAGGGTTTTTTGAGTTCAGAATATTGAACAGCAGTTCGGTAAATTGGTCTGATTTCCCCTGTTTTGGAACCTCATGCACCAATTATGCACCAATTTTGAAAATGAAAAACGACCCGGTATCGAGTCGTAAAAACAAGCTTTTTGTACACATCTAATGAGTCTCACTAAAGAAAGACAACTGCTCATACTGTTCGGAATTGTTTTGAGTTGCTTGTGCAATTCGGTTGGTGATATTTTCATTCAGTTTCGTAGATAGCTTGTGTTGCATATCAGACATCGTATGCTGAGATGGCGGTGTGGAGGCAGAGAACGCCGCAAGCTATGCCGTAGATAATGTTGAGTACGACGGTCCCCTGCCCGATGTGGTGGCAGCCCTGCAAAACAGCACCAATCTCACCCGCCGCTCCATTGTACGCATTCTGGTAGACAGCGGCTGGCTCAATCTGTTCAAGAAAAACCCGCAGCGCTTCATTGAAGAAGTACAGCACCTGATTACAATGGAAATGCGCAAATTGCTGGTAGACGGCATCAAGTACACAAAAATAGGCCCTGATGCCTTCTATGCCCAGGAACTGTTTGAAACTGAGGAGCTGGTAGGTTACCTGGAGCAAAACATGCTGGAAAGCGACAAGAGCATTTATGAGTATGTGGTCTATGACAGCGCCGGTGTGGAAAAGACCTTTGCCCAAAGGCTGGAAGCCAACGAGCTTGTAAAAGTCTATGCCAAGCTGCCGTCCTGGTTTAAGGTAAACACGCCCCTTGGCACCTATAACCCCGACTGGGCCGTTGTAATTGACGACCAAGGCAAGAGCCGCCTATACTTTGTGCTGGAAACCAAAGGTAGCACCGACATGGAAGACCTGCGCGGCACAGAGGCCCAAAAAATCAAATGCGGCGAAAAACATTTTGAAGCCTTGGGGTCAGAAGTGCAGTTTGAAGTGGTAAAGAATTTTGATGAGTTTGTGGTAAGTATGGAGATGCAAGGTTAGTCGAAGTCTAACTAGAATTTTAAAGAAAGGAGCTTATGTCAAATTGGATGATGTGACTTTTGAGATATCAATACCTACCGATAACGATTGTTTTTGTTTGCAAAAATGTCCAGCTTGTGGAGAATTCTTCAAGTTAAAGCCTTCAGATATTGAAGATGAAGGTGTACTTGAAATTCATTGCCCCGCTTGCGGTCTGGCTAACTAATATAGCTTCAGCTCTTTTTATTGGAAAACAATAAGAAAAATAACATGA